>JAPLCH010000124.1 GCA_026392325.1 Solirubrobacterales bacterium
CTGGGCGGGCAGCCTCATAACGGTCCTGCTTGGCCTTGCATCGGGCGGGGTTTACCTGGCCGCCGTGTCACCACGACGCCGGTGCGCTCTTACCGCACCTTTTCACCCTTACCGGCAGAGCCGAAGCCCTGCTTAGGCGGTTGTTTTCTGTGGCACTTTCCCGCGAGTTTCCCCGGGTCGGTGTTACCGACCACCCTGCCCTTCGATGTCCGGACTTTCCTCGACAGCCACTAGGGCTGCCGCGACCGTCTGTCTCACAGTTGTGAAGCGTACCCGGATGTAATTCTCTCTGGCCGGGGCCGGGTGATCTGCTGCGACTTCAGACTTGTGGAACCGCAGGTGGGGCTGGTGGCGGTGGTGGTGACACGGGTGAGGTTGGTGCGTTGACGGTGGGCGCTTGAGCTACGGCTGCATGCCCGTCGAGTCCGGCAAGTTCGAAGTAGAGAACGGTTTGGATGATTCCGGCTACGGGAAGCAGGCAAACGTAGATCGCAACTTGGAGAACAGTGGAAATGGTGCCGCCGGCAGTGCTTCCAAACCCAGCTCCGATAATGAGCGCGATGATCAGGGTGATGGCGATTAGCGCGAGCATGAACACGAAGATAAGGGTGTATAGAACGAGCCCAAATCCGAAGACTCCCCATCCGTTTCCTTTGATCAGGGCTTTGCTTCTCCCGAGGGCGTCCATCGAGACGCCTTCTATGACGATTACTGGTGTTACGACGCACCAGATGACGAGCAGGTAAATGCCGGGGATGATGAAGAACAGGTAGCCAAGGAATGTGGCGATGGCGACGACTAGGCCGACGTAGAACAGCGGCAGGATCCTGTTGGTGACGCTTTTGGCTACGTCCACGATGCTTGGTAGCGCGAAGCCACGTTCTTCGGCTTCAACGACCTTGACGACTGAGGCGGTGAATGTGAACATCGCTGCCATTGCTGCTGCTGCGAGCAGTGTCCCGATGACCACGAGCATGAAGATGATTCCCGAGCCTGCTCCTGCTCCAACGGCTACAAGTCCGCCGATCAGTCCGCCAATGACGAGGAGCGTGGCAATGAGTACTCCGGATAGTGCGGCGAAGCGACCAAGGTGCTTCTTGAATACGAACAGTGACCGTTTGAGGACCCGGTCAATTGAGAGGTATGCACTCATTTTGCGAGCCTAGCTGCGGGTGGGGCCGGGTGACACTTTTTCCACTGTCTCATCTGTCTGCACTCAGACCGCTGGAACGGCTGGTGGCGCCGCTGGTGGTGGCGGCTGGGTTGCTTGCGGCGCATCGTGTCCGGCGAGGGTGAAGTAGAGAACTGCGTGGATCAGTCCGGCGATGGGAAGCAAGAGGATTGAGAGGATGATCGAGAGGATCACGATCCCGACGAGCCCACCGAGCCCGACTCCAATTGCCCCGGCGATGATGCTGATTGCGAGGGAGATGAGGAATACGACAACGATCAGGCCGAAGACATTCCATCCGTTGCCTTTGACGAGCTCGCGGCTTCGGCTGAGTGAATCAAGGGATACGCCTTCTACGACGATCACGGGCTGGTAGACCGCCCAGATTGTCATCAGGATCAGGCCTGGGACGACCAGCAGCACGAGGCCTACCGCTGTTGCAAGTCCAGCGATTATCCCAACCCAGATCAGTGGCCAGATTCGATCTCCGACCGACGAAAAGATTTCTCCGACGCTGCCAGGGTCGTGCCCGGCATCCTCAGCTTGAACCACTCGGACGACCGCGCCGGTGAAGACAGCGGTGGCAACTGCAGCGACAACTGAGCCGAGGAGTGACCCGAAGATTCCAGCTTGGTTTCCAAGCGCCTGAATCAATCCGGATGGAACGAAGAGGACTGCTCCCATGCCGATCAGCAGTCCCAGGTGCTTCCCGTAGAGCTGGATGGTGCGCGTTAGAACGTCGCCGATTGAAACCTGTGGTGTATTCATGAAATGAATTTATGTCACCGGGGTGACGGATTGGGGAAAATCCCAGGCCAACTGTGTTTTGTATCTCAGCGAATGTCGCGCAGCAGACCGACAACTTTGCCGACAAGC
>JAPLCH010000095.1:0-2031 GCA_026392325.1 Solirubrobacterales bacterium
CGCAATCGAGAAGTAGGCGCTGTTGCCAAACGCCAAGGATGACTGGTCAAGGTCGGGCACCAGCACCTTTGTCCGGTTGACGAACTCCCGCGCGACACCCCACATGAGGGCGCCTGCAAACGCGCGCTCCCACAGGATCACTCCCAAGTCTGGCGCGGTTTCCATCTGGTCAAAGTGAAGGATGAAATCCCTCCAACCCCGCCATGGGCCTTGAATCTCTGCCATCGCAGGTGGCGTTCGGACGAAGTCGCCGACGGGCCAGCAGCGCATCTGCCAAACGCCCAAAACAATTCCGAAGACGATCGGGGCGACCAGGAAGAACCCTGGGGTCGTTGAAAGCGGTGCAGTGAGCCACGAAACGACAAACATTGAGACCACGAGCCATAGAACCGCCACTGTCTTCACCCAGAGATTGCTTGACTTCCACTGTGAGCTGAAGTCACGACCGTCCGTTTGAAGGCGACCCTGCATCTCCTGAAAGGCCGCTTTGTGAACCGCAGGCACGACCCGCCCGTCAAGGTCGTCTACTACACACGGTCCATCGACCAACAGGGAGTCCACAAAGTCAAGAACGGCCTGCTCCCCATCTGAATACACCGCTTGTGTGCGTTCGACCGTTGGAAGGGCGATCTGAAGCCGCCAGTCGCCACTCTTCTCATCCCTGACGTTGTCGCGCGCGTAGAACCCGCGAGCGATCAGGTCCATCAACGTTGCCACGAGCGCGGTTCCGCTCGACGGACCCGTCTCATCCGCGGCGACATGTCCGTAGACAAGTGACCTGCCCGCTGGCGGCTCGTAGGTCGTCCCGGATGCAGCCCATTCGGCGTCACGCAGGCGACGCTTGTTCCACCGCAACCATCCGATGATGGGCAACTCGCCGATCAGCAGGAGCAGCAGTGCCCACGCCACAAAGCGGACGAGTGGATTGCGAGAAGTCGCGCGCAGGAGACTCTCAAATGGACCTGCTGACGGCAAGCTTGGAGCGTTGCCCGGCTGGATGATCACCTTGCCTGGAAGCCAACCCTTTGGCAGGCGAATCTTCACGCGGATCCCCTCATGGGCTGGAACATCACGCGCCGCGACACTGATAGTTGTCCGGTCGGGGCCTATCAGCGGCTTGACTCCCAGCCATGCTGGCGAAATGGCGACCTTCTCCCCGGCAGGCAATGGGGTCGGCAACACCAGGCTCCCGTTCACAGACTTGGTAAAAGACCCCCACTGGTCTCCCCAGATGCTGACATCAAGGAAATCCGCATCGCTGTACCTGTCGCCGACGGGATCAATGGAATATGTAGCCGAGAGTTCGTCGTGGCCGGTCGCGTCAATGTGCCAGACGATCCTGCGCCCCTCTGCGAGCACGGTGGTTCCAAAGAGACCGGGCGCCCCATAGGAGCCAAGCAGTGCGCTCCCGCCTAACTTGAAGACACTGTTGGCCGAGTCGCCGACCGCTCCCACTGAGGATCTCTGGTCCGGGCCCAGCGGGATATCACGGTAGAAACCATGGAACGCGCCGCCCTTGAAATCGACCCCTATTTGTTCGTTCACAGTCAGCCGCCCCGAGGGATCCAGGCGGGTCTTGCTGGACCCACTGGCGATGGTCCAGCTGCGCCCATCCGATGCCTTGACCTTGGCCTGAGTGAAATACCAGGACGAGACCCCACCAGCCAACCCGAAAATGAACAGGCTGGCTACAAGGGCGTTCCGGAAACGGAGCAAGCGGTAAGCGTATACCCACACCTCACATCCGAGCCGAACAATCCTGACTGGGGCGCGGGCAACCGGCTACAGTCCCGCCGCGCGGGCGTCAGCCGGTGAAGTGCGACTTGCTCGGGCGAAGCGTCGGCGTCGGCGGGAACGGTGGATCAACAATCCCCGCGTCAACTATCACGTAGCGATGGTTTGCCTTGTCTGGAGTCGGGTCAACGAGCGTGAAGTCTGCCGTGCGGCCAGTGCCTCTGTAGGGCTCAGAGTTGCGTTCCGAGGCCACTCCATTTGCATGCCGCTGCGTAAAGCCGTGGCCTGCTGGCAAGG
>JAPLCH010000095.1:2055-13399 GCA_026392325.1 Solirubrobacterales bacterium
ACCTGATAATCGCCGCTGACGAGATCCCATGCGCCTGCCGTCTGCCCGGCAGCACTGCTGCTGGTGAAGAGGTAGCGCCCCTTGGAATCGGTGACGGCCTCAACCCGAACCGCCCTGCCTTCCTTGTCAGTTCCGGTCAGGACCACTCTGACGTTCGGCACGCCTGGCTCACGCCCCCCGTCCTGCTTGCCGTTGCGGTTCTTGTCAAACCAGACAAGGTCACCAATGGCGCTTGCGACAACCCGGGTTGTTCTGGTTGCCGACGTGGCGCCAAGCTTGATACTCGACGACCGGAGCGCTGCCGTGTTCGAATAAACATCACCGGAACGATTCCCGACGGTCTCGATCGTGTAAGTGAAGCGCCGGTCTTCCTGGGCTGCGAGGGGGCCATTTCGGGTAACTCGAATTGCTGTCGACGAGCCGATACTTAGTGGACAGCCGGCATGACCTGCGGTGATCTGGGCTGAAGTGCACCACTCCTTCCCAGCGGGGAGCGCCCCGTGACCTGGCGCTCCATTGCTCGGGTCATAAAGGGCATAAACCGAGGCTGGCGCTGCGTCGGTGTAACGAACCGTCTCGCCATCATTGACATCAACGTTCGTGAGTACCGTCCTGCCGTGGAAGTTGCTCCCGGGGTTGCGCCCAGGCACGCCCCCGACCGCAGTCCCATCCCCATTGAACGGCAGGACATCAATGACATCCATGTCATTACGGGCAATCGGGTCGAGGTTCGCGTAGGTGACGCTGAACGACATGTCGTCGCGCGGCTCGATGAATGACTTGTGCGCGGTCTTGTCCACCTGAATTCCGCCGAGGGAATCAATTGTGAGAGTCCGAGCCGCGTAGTGCGGGTCAGTGCCACTTGAGGGAACCTGAGCTGGGGAACCTGCGTCGTCTGGGCTTGTTGCCATCGCCCGGTTCACCTTCGTGCCGGAGGCCGTATTCGAGACAGTCGCCCAGTAGGTGAGAAGTGGAGTGTCGTTGCTCGTCTTCGTCCCGATGTGCCAAACGATTGTGGTTGTCCCGTTGGCGTTGACAGTTACGGAAGTTGGCTTCGGCGAGGGGCCATGTCCAGCAACAGTGGAGAGCTTTGTTCCAGCGGGAAGGATGTCCGTCACGGTGACATCGCGAGCTGTGACAACCCCGGGGTTGACGGTCTGAGTTGGGGCGTAAACCTCTGGCCTAAGCCCGAACTTGACGTCCTCCCCACCCCTGATGCTCGGGCTTGAAGTTGGACCGGCCGCAGGGTCAAGAATGTCCTTGTGGAGTCGAAGCTGAGCTGCCGTAAGGATCAGACGATCGCCGCGTGAGCCGCCGTGAGTTTCCGGGTTGTAGCTGGAAGCAACCCAACCAGCTCCGACGTTGTACATCGCCCAGTTTCCGATCTTGGTGTGTTCCGCACCAAACTTGGCGGTGAGGTTGACAGCGAAAGCAATTGTGTAACGGAAGGGCGGCGCGGCAAGGAATCGAAGGCGGACGCGCTTTACGGCGTTCGCAGCCGACTCAGTCGCAGGCGGAGTGCTTGTCCAACTCCCCGTGTCACATTTTGTGGCTTTCAGCGCTGCCCACCGGTCAGCGTTGTCTGGGTTCGTGTTTGTGGCATCAGTTGAGTACTCAATGACGTAGTCAGTGCCCGCTGTAAAGGAACCACCTCCGGTTATTGAGTTGGTCGTCACCCACGCTGGCTTGCCGTTTCCGTGGGATGGAAGGGAGCCAGCGCCGCTGAGCGTCATCTTCTGTGTGACCGAGTCAAACACGTCGCAGCCGGCGACACTCTCGTGTCCGTTGATCGGGTTGCTGGCCGAAATGCGGACCTCGCCTTGGAATATCTGTCCTACTCCCACCGTCGCAAATCCGTTGCGATCCACGTTGGACCCACCGGGGACATATCGGCCCGTGTTCGTCACGTCGATGTAGTGCTTATAAACGCCGAAGCCCCCGCCCGGGTTGAGCGTCAGGGCGAGGTTCACAGCATTGTTTGTAGGTATCTCACCCGTGGCTGGGTTTCCAATCCCGTCCGTGGCGACGAGGTCGGTTATCGCGTTGTGGGTACTGAGGTTTCCACTGGCTGCAACGACGTCACTCTTGGGCACGAAGATCGTGACAGTTGACGAGCTCAAGGCGGCTGCACTAATGACATTGGGATTTGTGACGGTGATGTCAACTGAAATCGGCGAAGCCGTCCCAGCAGGTGGGCAAGTCCAGCTACCCCCGGTGCCTGATCCGCAGGAGACGAACTCTGCGTTGGGGCTGACCTTTGAGAAGTCGTCCTTGAAGCCCATCGCGGCTGCCGGTGGCGTGTAGCCGATCAGGCCGCGGCTTCCGAAGTTCGGGATTTCCACCTTTACTGGATACGCCAAGAAGTACCCCTCAACCGTGTTGTAGGTGGTGAGCGTTACGGTCGGAGCCTGCTTGACCATGTCAACGCGCGGGATCGAAGTGACAGTCACCGCTGCGGGAGTCTCATACGCGGGGATCGCGTCATCCGTGACGACGCTCAGGGAGTCCGGAGCAGGTGTCAGCACAGCGGCGTCAGTCATTTCCGTGACGTTCGCTGAAAGCAGGACGGTCAGGGCTTTCCCTGACTCAACGTCGCCGATGTTGCACGTGATCGTTGACTTGTCGAGGCTGATTGATGACACCGGAGTGACTCCAGCTGTTCGGCAGGTGGCTGGCAGCCGGGTCCAGGCCATTCCGGCTGGAAGCGTCTGAGTGATCGTCGTGTTCTTACCCGTACTGCTTGAAGCCGCAGAGTCATTGACATTGACTTGAACCAAGTAGGTCACGGAGTCATTGCTGCGCACAACTGAGTCAACCGCGCTGGTGTCATTACCCCGCCCGGCGGTGGCATCAAAAGGTGATGTCCCGGTGATCTGCGAGACCGCAATGTCAACGACTTGGGCCGCACTGGCAGCAGCGGGAACCAAGGCCAGAACCACCGCAGCAGCTGCCGCAGCAAGTACGCCAACAGCTGGACTTCTGTTGATGAATCTCTTCCAGAGGAGCAAGACCATGAAGTCTATGGCCCTGAGCCTGACAACAAGGCAGCTGGTTGCTGTTGGCAGTAGCCAGACCGAATCATTCTGCAACCACGCTTTGAGCTCATGACTTACAAACCGCCTGCGCGGATGTGGTCACAAAACGAAAACGCCCCGCGGGCCGGTGTGGCCTGCGGGGCGCCCGTTCACCCGACCAAGGTCGGGTGAGGCATCTGAATGCCAGTCGTTACTTAGCGAGACCCGCGATCGCGAGGCCGCGAAGCTTCGTGAGGCGCGCATCGCCCAGAGCGTTCGTGAACGCCTGCTTGACGGTCACCGACTTGCCCTTCGCGGCAATCGGCAGTGACCAACGGGCGTAGACGTACTTGTCAGTTGGATTGATGACACGGATGAGCGCCGGACGCGGTGACATCACGATGTCCCCAACCGGATTGATGGCGCTGATCGTCGCGTCGTCACGGTCGTACTTAACCCCGAGGACCGCGTATGCGTTCTTAGCTACAACACCGAGAGCTGCGCCCGACTTGTCACCCTTGGTAGAGGCAGCGTAAGTGCCAGTCGTGCCAAACCTGTAGCCGAGAGGGCCGTACTCGTAGTTGACATATGTGGCGCGAACGTTGTGCGCCTTGCCATCCGCGCTGACGTAAGTGTCAGCGGTGCGCCAGATGGCATGGTCCGCAGTCGCAGTGACCACCCGGTTAAAACGAACACCTGTCTGGGTGACAGAGCCGCAGCGCTTCCAGTCGGCCGGATCGGCCTGGTCAAGGCAGCGGTAGAGCGGCTGGCTCTCGTTGATCGTGACGTCGCCGTTGGTCTGGTTGATCGAGTAGCTGGTGGTGATGCCACCGGATGGCCCAAAGCGGTAAGCGCTCTGGGACGCACTGGTCCTGTTGACAACCATGTTCGCGTCCATGGCCAGCTTGCCGTCAACCAGCATCAGCGGATCCGCGTTGGAACCACTTGCGGGAGCCGTGGGGAACTCGCTGTAGCCGTCGTAGTTGCTGGAATTCCAACCCCAAAGACTGGTCCCCGCGCTGCTGTCCAAGGGGTTGCGCACCCTCGAACCGCAAAGCCCGCATGAGCCGATCGAGTAGCTGAGCCAAGAGCCCATTGTCTGGCTGACCTGGTCGAACTCGTAGTCGTAGGTGAAGACGTTTGCGGGCGCACCACCCAGACCGGTGTACGAGCGCTGCTAGTAGCCGATCGAGACAACCTTGCTGCCCTTGCTTTCGGTGAGGCTCCACTTCTTCACAGCGCTGACTGTTGCCAGACCAAGCTCTACAAGACTGTATCCCGTGATCGGGTCGTAGCACCCGACGGAAACCGTGTCACCGGCGGTAGCTGCAGCGTCCACGGTGCCACTAATGGTCCGCTCGTTGATCGGCAGGTACCGGCCGTCGGTGTTGTCGGCCATGTCCCAGGCCTTGATCGTGTTTGCGGTGATGTTGGTGGTCGTCACAGTTGCACTTGCAACCGGCGCGGCGAACATGGCGACTGCGGACAAGGCCATGAAGGCCATGAGCGACTTTCGCAAGGTGGAGGTTTTACTGGAACTCACTGGGGGTCTCCTCTAGATGAAGCGCCGGAGCAGGTCAAATGAGAGCATCCAAAGCTGACCGACCTGACAGCGACTTTTACGTTGAAGCTCGAATTAAACCAGAGCCCCGAAACCGCTGGGCTAGATGTTCGCCTAGCAGAACATTTAGCGCGTTGAGTCCGTTTCATCGCCCCCAAACAGGTGGCAGCCAGATAAGCCCTCCATCGGATTCGAACCGATGACCTCTTCCTTACCATGGAAGCGCTCTACCGACTGAGCTAGGAGGGCAATTCGGAGAGGGTATCGCGACTTGGGGTGTGGCGGTCTGCCTAGTGGGGCGCTTGCCTGGCTTGTGGCCGGGCCATCTTCTGCTCCCGGCGCGCTCAGGCGCTCAAGGGGACTACCCACCCGGCGATAACGCCGAAGTGGATTGCTGCTGCGACAACGACGAGTACATGGAAGATCTCGTGGTAGCCGAACACCGTTGGGAACGGATCTGGCTTCTCTGTTGCGTAGATCGCAGCTCCGATGATGTACAGCAGGCCACCAAAAGCAAGGCAACCGACGGCGATCAGGCCAACGGTTCCGGCGAGCTGGCCGACGGCCATGACACCCAGCAGCCCGGCGACAACATAGATGGAGGCTGTAACCGGCTTCGGGGCCGAAATCCATGCGAGGTTGAGGATCGTCCCGGCAATCGCAACACCCCAAACAAGGCTGAGCAACACGATTCCCAGCGTTCCCTTTACGGCAAGGAGAGCGATTGGCGTTGTTGTGCCGGCGATCATCACGAAGATCATCGAATGGTCAAGTTTGCGCATCCGCGTGCGCGCCACTTCCGACCAGGTAACCCGGTGGTAGAGGGCACTTGTGCCAAGCAGGCCGGCAAGCGAAAGGCTGTAGATGATTGCCGCAGTCCTGGCAGTCGCTCCGTCAGCGAAGATCGCAAGGAGGACACCGAGGGCCAAGGCGACAAAGAATGCGTACTGGTGCACGTAACCGCGGAGCTTTGGCTTCACGCGCTTCACAAGGTCAGAACCTGGGAGCGTCATGTCAGATGCAGTTGGAAGGTTCATGACTCCAGAGTGACAGGTCCAAGGCCGTTTGACAATGTGTCAGGTCACAGTTGACATGCGGCCGAACCGCTGTCACGAACCGCACCACTCGTGGTGATGAACTTCCAGTCCCACCCGCGCTGCCTCAGAGTCAGACTGAGCACGCCTTCCATACCTTGCACGGAAGCCTTTGTGCCCGGCGTGGTCTTTACGAGTGGATAAAGCGCTTTTCCGCCCGTCCCGACAACCATCTCCGTCATACCCACCTTTGCGGGGTTCGCACTTGCGTCCAATGGTGAAAAGCGCTCGTAGTCATGGTCGTGGCCGTTGAGGACAAGATCCGCGTGCTTGGCACTCAGCGCAGCCCACAGCGGTTGAACAGAACCGTTGTCACCATGCGGACCGGATGACCTGCGCGGGTGATGCCAGATCGCCAGCACGCAGCGTGGGGCTGCGGCAAGCTGGCCTTTAAGCCACTTGCCCTCAGGCGAGGCGGCGCCACAGCCACCAATGTCGCCGCAGTTTGAGTCAAGCCCAAGGATCAGCCACCCGCCAATACGGGTGGAATGCCAAGTGGTTCCCTTTGGCGTCGCGATCGAACCCCACCAGGCGCGGTAGGCAGTCGCTCCGCTGGTGTTGTACTCATGGTTGCCCGGAACCGGGAAAGTCTTGGCCTTGAACTGTCCCCATGTTGGGGCGTAGCCGTCGGTGAACTCTGCGGTCGAGCCGCTGTCATAAGCGAGGTCGCCAAGCGCCAGAACCAACTTGGGATTCAGACGCTTGACAAGCGCTGCGGTGTCCGCAGCCCGACAACCGGGCTTTGACAATGCCGTTGCGCAGGCAATGTCTCCTGCCGCAGCAAGCTTTGCGGTGACAGCTCCGAGTGAGGCTGCGCTGACAGTGGCGACGCCCGAGTTCGCCCCCACAACCTTCGGTGTGGCGGCTCCATAGCCGCACCCGACTACCAAGACTGTCAATCCAAATGCTCCGAGCTTGGTCATAACTCCAAGGTAGCCCCTCAACAGTGTCAACATGACCGCACTTTTTCAGCCCTCAGGCCACTTGCCTGTGCGCAGGTACTCCTCGCGGGCTTGCTGTTCACGAACTCGCTCACTGTCATTTCCGAGCCGTCCGAACCAGCCCGCAAAGATCGCCACCACGGATCCCATAATCAGCGAGGCACCAATACCCACCGCTGTGTATCCCGAACCGAAGATCAGAAATCCAGCGCCGACGACAACCATCAGGATCGGGGCGGGTGACGCGAGTGCCGTGCTGCGGCAAGACTTCGACGAACTCTGGATCCAGCCGTTCCGGGTTCAGACTTGAACATTGATTCGCTCACCGCAACGCCTCCTCAACAGTTGACTTCCAGTCACGGGCACCCACGGCCCCCGTCTCACGAAGATCGTGACCGGTAACCCGACGCGATACGAGCCAGCGTGACGCATCTTCCGGACCGGCGGCAGCTATCGCCTCGCTGAGCGGAACGACAGCTGGGCCGGGAACCGACAGCACACCGCTCGCAAATGCAAGAAGTTCAGCCAGCGGCGCATCGTCGGCAACCAGATCCCACCCGCCGTGAAGGTCACTGGGGGCAAGCGCTGACAATGCAATGGCGAGTGTCTCCCGATCCAGAACCGGAACGAAGCGTTGCCCCTCTGCCGGTAGTGCCAGGCGCCCCGCCCTAACCGCATCGCTTAACGAACGCGCATGGCTCCCACCCGGGCCGATCACGATGCCAAGACGCAGCAGGACAACCTCAGCCCGTGAGCCGAACACATCCAACTCTGCCTCCTGCAAGTTGCGTAGCTCGGGTGCCCAGCCAAGCTCAGGATCGTTAGCCATCAGCTCCGTCTCCCCACCATCGGCGTAAAGCAGGACAGAGGAGCAAAAGATGAAGCGCGCATCAGCCATGGCGGCAGCCTCAGCCCACCCTGCGACCACGCCGTGTTCAGGCAAGCCACCAGGCGCGAACGGATCCTCGTCGGCCAGAAACACTGCCGCATCACATTGAGGGAGAACAGGTGAGTCATTAGGGGAGGCCACAGAGACCTCAACGGACTGCGCTTCGAGCAGAGAACAGAGATGGTCGCGAGCTGGGCCCGCTTGCTCAATCAGGTGTATTGACGCAGCCATCTGTCCCACGAGGTTAGAAGTTCAGCCAGTGGCGTACCCTCAAACCATGTCCGCAGTGCGCAGAACTGCGCTTTTTTCGATTTTCGCCGCATCCGCGCTGGTCGCGCTCAAGCTCGTGGCCGGCCTTGCATCAGGCTCACTCGGCCTGCTCGCCGAAGCAGCACACTCCGCAACCGACCTTGTCGCAGCGCTCCTGACCTTCTTTGCCGTCCGGGTTGGAGAGCGCCCAGCTGACGACACTCACCCTTTCGGCCACAACAAAGCAGAACACCTCGCCGCACTCGCAGAAGGAACCGTGCTTCTGATCGCAAGCGTCGTGATCATCTACGAGGCAGTCATGCGAATCACAGGGTCCACGCATCCGGCTCCGACAACCGCCTGGTGGACATTCGCTGTGCTCGGTGTCGTGATCATCGTTGACATGACCCGCGCCACTGCGTCCTACCGGACCGGCGAAAAGCACCACAGTGCCGCGCTCAAAGCCAACGCACTGCACTTTGCCGGCGACCTTGGCGGATCATTCGCGGTTCTGATCGGATTGATCCTCGTAAAGCAAGGCAGCGCCAGCGCTGACTCGTACGCCGCCCTCGCCGTCGCTGTTGTCGTGATCCTCGCGGCGACCCGACTGATGCGAGAGAACATTGAAGTCCTGATGGACAGCGCGCCAGCCGGGGCTGAGGAAATTGCGCGTGAGGCGATCGCCACACTCGGATCTGGAGTCAAACTGAGGCGCCTGCGCATGCGCTCCGCTGGCGGCCGCACATTCGCCGATGTGGTCGTGGCCGTTGAACCGGACGCAGGGCTCGCAGCCGGACATGCGATGGCTGACGCCGTGGAAGAAGTCGTGACCGCTGCACTTGGCGACGGAGATGTGGTCGTGCACGTTGAGCCCAATGAGGAAGGAGCCAGCGCCCGAGCCCGCGCAAGCGCCGCCGCCCTGACCGTCCCGGAGATCTGGGAAGTGCACAATGTTGAGCTGGTTCATGTTGATGGAAGCACGGAGCTTTCACTGCACATGAAGCTCCCCCGATCCCTCTCCCTTGAGCGCGCGCACGATGCCGCTGACAGGGCCGAAAAGGCAATCCGGGCGGCCGTACCGGAAGTCTCCGCAGTGCACTCCCACATTGAACCCTTGGCGGATGAGTTTGATGGTGAATCCGTGGCCACTTCTGACGCCCCCAACGCTCTCGCGGCACTTCACACGGCCGCGCTGGAAGTCGCAGGCGCAGAGCCACGCGATGTCAAACTCCGCCGGACTGGCCGCGGACTGGTCGCGATGATCACGATTGCCATCAAGGCCGACCTGCCGCTCACCGAAGCACATTCTCTCGCGAGCCAACTTGAAGCTCGCGCGCAGGAACTTGACCCGTCACTTGACGAGGTCGTCGTTCACACTGAACCCGCCTAGAAGCGGAGCGAGGCGATCAGTCGTCGAGGTCGCCGTTGGCGAGGTGGTCAGCCACGATGTCAGCAAGTCGTGCCCGGGATTCTCCCGTGCCACCAAGAAGCTGAGCGTTGAGCTGAGCCCGCTTGAAGAACCAATGCGGATCAGCTTCCCAAGTAAAACCAATTCCCCCATGAGCCTGGATGGCAGCGGAGGTCACATCACGGCCGGCCTCAACAGATGCAATGTGTGCAACGGCGGCAGCCTCGGAAAGCTTCTCCTCTGAAGCATCAGCAGCCCAAGCAGCGTGATAGGAGGCAGACCGTGCGCTCTCCGTTCCGAGCAGCATGGTTGCGCACATGTGCTGAATTGCTTGGTTGGCACCAACCGGAGTTCCAAACTGCTTGCGCTCCTTGACGTATGCGAGCGTGATTTCCATCGCACGCGAGGCAATCCCCGTCAGCTCTGCTGCCAGAGCACAGATCACACGGTCAAACGCAGCGTCTGTATCCCCTGGCATGTCAGCACCCGGGCCCTCCACGCTTCCGTAACGGCGCGTTGGGTCAATCGTGTCAACAGTCTCAACAAGTGCGTCAGCCAAGTCAACAATGCGCGCTCCGCCTTCCTCATCAAAGAGCACGGCAACGGCAGCGTTCGGGGCGCCCGCGGCAAGCTCTGAGCGGCCACCAATTGCGGTTCCGACAGCACCAATGCTCTCACCGCTGGCAAGCCCTGGAAGCCACCGCTCTTTCTGCTCATCACTGCCGGCTGACTCAATTGCCAAAGCTGCGGCAGCAGTTGAAAAGAGTGGAACTGCGGCAAGGGTACGACCAGCCTGTTCAAGCAGGACGGCCAGTTCAACCAGCCCGTAGCCCTGCCCGCCAAATTCCTCGGACACTGCAATCCCTGGCCAACCAAGTTCGCGAAGCTCAGTCCAAAGCCCGTCGTCGTCCTTGTTTGACTCTGCGTTCTCTCGCAGTCGCTCCAGTGAAGACCGTGCTTCCAGCAGCGCGGTGGCGGTGCGCTGAATTTCAACCTGGTCGTCGTCGAGTCCGAATCTCATATCTATTTCCTCGGAAGACCGAGCACGCGCTCAGCGACGATGTTCTTAAGGATTTCCGTGGTACCGCCCTCAATTGAGTTTCCTCGGGCGCGCATCAATTCGTAAGACCAGCGGCTTCCAGCTGTGACCGCTTCCGCGCCAATCAGGTCTGCCGCGTACTGCGTCAGGTCCTGGTTCAGGCTGGACCACATCCACTTGGTCAGGGCACCCTCAGGCCCAGGCTGGCCGTAGCGCTCGATCTGGGTCAGACCGCGGTAGGCGGTCAACCGCAGAACCTCTGCGCGGGTGTAAAGGCTCGCGAGCTTGTCAGCAACACACGGATCGTGAATGTCGCCACTGTCGTTTGCGTATTCAAAGAGATCATTCAGGAGTTGGCGGGTTCGAACCTGAAGGAAGAATGCAAGTCCAGAACGCTCGTTCATCAGAGTGGTCAGCGCAACCATCCAACCGTTGCCTTCTCCACCAATCAGGTTCTCGTGTGGAATCCGAGCGTTCTCAATGAACAGTTCGTTGAACTCAGCCCCGCCAGTCATCTGCTTGAGCGGCCTGACCTGGACGCCCTCCTGTTCCATGTCCATCAGGAAGTAAGAGAGACCCTTGTGCTTGGCGGCCTCGTTGTCAGTGCGGGCAACGAGCATGCACCACTTGCTCCACTGGGCTGCGCTCGTCCAGACCTTCTGACCGTTGATGACCCATTCGTCACCATCGCGGACGGCTTGCGTGTTGAGCGATGCAAGGTCTGACCCTGCTTCTGGCTCACTGAAGCCTTGGCACCAGATCTCCTCGGCGGAAAGAATTGGGTTCAGGTAACGGTCCTTCTGCTCATCCGTACCCCAAGCCATGAGCGTTGGCCCACCAAGCAGCAATCCGAGGGCGTTGGCTGGAAGCGGGGAGCGGGAGTTGCCCAGCTCCTCAAAGAAGATCGCTGACTGCATGAGCGTCGCTCCGCGACCGCCGTATTCGGTTGGCCAATGAACACCTGCCCAGCCGCCTTCGTTGAGGCGACGCTGCCAATCACGGCGCCACTCAAATTCCTTGTCCTCATCACCCCGAGGTTCCTCACCGGGATGGTTCGCAGCGAGCCACGCGCGAAGTTCATCGCGGAACTGTGTCTCCTCATCTGAAAACGTCAAATCCATCCCGGCGGGAGCCTACCGGGAGTTCTGG
>JAPLCH010000225.1 GCA_026392325.1 Solirubrobacterales bacterium
CTCGCCGAGTCTTTCCCAGCCGGGAAGTCATCACCCGTCAACATTGTTGTCAATGACCCGTCCAAGGTCGAGGCCGTACGGGCCGCTGTGGCAGGCGACACCGCAGTAATCGCCTCAGTTGACCCCAAGCAGGCTGATCTCCACGCAGGCCGTCAGACGGTCTTTAACGCGACGCTGATCAAGGACCCGTACGCGGAGTCGTCCTTCGTCAACATCAAGGAACTACGGGACCGACTCGCCGCCAACCCCGACATTGGTAAGGGAGCCGTCCTGATCGGCGGGAGCACGGCCATTGAGTACGACCTGCGTCAGGCAAACGTGCGGGACAACAAGCTGATCATTCCAATCGTCCTGCTCGTTGTCTTCATTGTGCTCGCGCTGCTCTTGCGAGCCCTGCTGATTCCGCTGCTGCTGATCGGCACTGTGATCATCTCGTTCTTCGCCTCACTGGGCGCTGGAGCGATGGCGTTCAAATGGATCTTCCATTTCCCGGGAGCGGACCCAGGCCTGGTGCTGCTCTCCTTCATCTTCCTGGTTGCACTGGGAGTGGACTACAACATCTTCCTGATGGCCAGAACGCGCGAGGAAACACAAACCCACGGAACCCGAATGGGCATGCTGAGGGGACTCTCAGTAACCGGATCGGTAATCACCTCTGCCGGAATCGTCCTCGCGGGAACCTTCGCCGTCCTCGGGGTGCTCCCACTGGTGGCCCTGACGGAGATCGGCTTTGTGATCGCGTTCGGAGTTCTGCTCGACACGTTCATCGTGCGATCAATTCTCGTACCCGCACTTGTCTTTGACATCGGCAAGAAGGTCTGGTGGCCATCCGCGCTCGCGAAGGCAAAAGACCCGACCGAGACAACCGACGGGAAGAACGACTGAAGGTGAAGCTGGGTGTCGGGGGAACCTCCTCCGACAGCCCGGACGCCAGTCCTAGAGGACGGGCAGGTAGCGGTCGAGCTCCCACTGGGTGACTTGCACCCGGTAGTCCTCCCACTCCTTGCGCTTGATCTCCACATAACGGTTGAAAGCGTGCTCGCCGAGCGCACGGAGGACGAGCTCAGACTCGGCTGTCACCTCGATTGCCTCACCAAGGGTCTCGGGAAGCTGCTCAATCCCAAGCCGACGCCGCTCCTCTGGACTCAGGTGGTAAAGGTTGCGGTCCATTGGCTCCGGAAGCTCGTAACCCTGCTCAATGCCATCAAGCCCAGCGTGAAGCAACACCGCGAAAGTCAGGTATGGGTTGCAGGCTGGGTCGGGGCAGCGCAGTTCCATGCGCGTTGCCTTGTCCTTGGACTTGTGCGCCATTGGCACACGAACCAGAGCAGAGCGGTTGCGGCGTGACCAGGCCACGTAAACGGGAGCCTCATAGCCAGGGACAAGCCGCTTGTAGGAGTTAACCCACTGGGCGAAGATTGAGCTCATCTCCCGTGCGTGGCGCAGCTGACCCGCAATGAACGCCTTCCCTGTTGCTGAGAGGAAGTATTCGTCGTTCTCGTCGTAGAAGGCGTTCTTGCCCCCAGAGAAGAGGGACTGGTGTGTGTGCATCCCAGAGCCGTTCTGCCCGAACAGTGGCTTTGGCATGAACGTCGCGTGAAGGTCGTACTTCATCGCGTACTCCTTGACAGTGATTCGGTAAGTCATGCAGTCATCGGCCATCTTCAAGGCGTCTGAGTAGCGCATGTCGATCTCGTGCTGGGAAGGGCCAACCTCATGGTGTGAGTACTCGACCCGGATCCCCAGCTGTTCAAGTGCAAGCACGGTCTCCCGGCGCAGGTCGGAGCCAGCATCCAGAGTGGTCAGGTCGAAGTAACCGCCCTCGTCAAGAACCTCGGTTCCCTTGCTGTCCTTGAAGTAGTAGTACTCAAGCTCAGGCCCAACGAAGAAGTCGTCAAAGCCCATGGCCTTGGCACGATCAACAGCCTTGCGAAGGATGTAGCGGGGGTCTCCCTCATATGGAGTTCCCTCCGGAGTAAGGACATCGCAGAACATCCGGGCAACCCCGTCTTCTTGGGGACGCCATGGAAGCAACGCGAACGTCGTCGGATCAGGCATGGCGATCATGTCCGACTCCTCAATCGCATTGAACCCGGTGATGGAGGAACCGTCAAAGCTCATCCCGCCCTCAAACGCATCCTGCAACTCATCCCGGCCAATTGAGAATGACTTCAGACGCCCAAGAACATCCGTAAACCAAAGGCGAATGAAACGGACTTGCCGCTCTTCAACAAAAGAGAGGATCTCCTCAACAGTGCGGGGCATTGGCTCAGCCATTCGACTGTGAGCGTACCGGGGTTCTAGTCACTGGGGTACGACAGCCAACGATGCGCCCAATCCTGAATCGCATCCAGTGCTGGCGTGAGCTCACGGCCCATCTCTGTCAGCGAGTAAACCTGGCTCGATTGCCGGGTCGGACAGGGCGACCGATCAATCAGCCCGCGTTGCTCAAGCTCCTTGAGCCTTGCGGCCAGAAGCCTGTCTGAAAGCTCGGGGACCGCAGTGGAGATTTCACAGAACCGCATGGGACGTTCGAGTAGAACGCTGATGATTGCTCCAGTCCAACGCCGGCCAACAAGCTCAACGGCCTCCTGATAGACAGCGCAGCAAACTACGGGTTCCGCTGCAACCTGCGCGCTCTGGGGTGTTGTGGTTCCTGTGGATTGCATTGATCTTGCTCTTCGCGAAAGTCTGCCGCTGAGGATAGTCGGCTCAGAGAGCAAACCCAAATATTTGTTCCGGGCGCA
>JAPLCH010000130.1:0-3433 GCA_026392325.1 Solirubrobacterales bacterium
CCGTGAAGGCTGAGGCGCAGCTCCTTGGAGAGCTGGCGGGCTGTGACGGACACTTCACGACGGGTTACATACCGACGGGAGACTGTTCCGAGCCCGCTGTAGGTGTATGTGTTGCCGAAGGCGTCTTCGAGGGTGACGAAGCGCCCTGACTTCTTTGAGTTTCCACTCTTCGTGACGCGGCCGTCAGCGACAGCCACAACTGCGGCGCCCGGGGTTGCCGAGATCTTCACGCTCGTTGGAGTGTCGTTTGATGCAGCGGCGGCCTGAGCTGAAGCTTTGCCATCTACTGGGAACATCGCTTCTGCCAACCCGGTGAGGGAACCGACAAGGTCATTCGGCAGGCCGGCGAGAAGCCGGGCGCGGTGGATGACGTCGTTGACGTACCAGTCTGCGTGGTTGTAGCTGAAGATTGACTTGCGAATGTCGGTTGCTCCACCAGAGGCCTTCAGGTACTTGGCGGCGGAGAAGATTGCGTCAGCTGGGTTGTAAGGATCGGCCTTGCCGTCACCACTTGCGTCCACGCCGTATGTATCCCAAGTTCCCGGCATGAACTGCATCCAGCCAAGGGCGCCAGCGCTGGATACTGAAAGGTTGCGGCCGTAGTCCGTCTCGATGGAGTTGATGGCCGCGAGAACCTGCCATGGGATTCCGTACTCGATCCCGGCAGCTTGGTAGATCGGAAGCAGGAACGGCGGAACGCTGAACTGGGAGATCAGTTCACCTGGAGTTCCCAAGGGGGTGAGGCCGGGGAGTCCCATGGTGAGGGCTGCAGGAGCCTTTGGCGACGGCCGTCGGGCGGAAGGCTTGTGCTTGACGGGAGCATGCGGCTTGACCGTTTTTGGCTTGGGCTTGGGCTTCGGCTTGGGCTTGGGCTTCGGCTTGGGCTTCGGGTCAGGCTTGGGGGTGACGTCCTTGAAGGAGACGATGTCTGCAAGGTTCAGCGAGAACTTCGTCGCGAGGTAGGCATTGTCAATCAGGTCTGTGTCGTTGACTGTCACAACCATTGGAGTTGCCTGCCCGTTCAGGACGATCTGAATCGTGCGATCTGCCCCAGCCGGAATCGCAAATGCCAACACGGCGGATAGAGAGGCCACGGCGGTGACCGTGGCCAGACGGAAGCGGAATGTCTTTGTTTTGCTGTTCATAAAGTAAAAAGTCTGTCTCTCTCCAATGGCATCGCCTGAGCGGGGCCAGACGTGAACGGTACCAGCTAACTACTGCTCGGGACGTCAGTTGGGACGGAAAGAAACATCATTTTCACAACCTCACGGGAAGGCGACCAGCCACGTCTGCCGCTCCGGCCCTGCGCTATCGTCGCGGACACGCATCCACGCATCGATCCCAAGCCTCGAGAGGAACAATTGAGATGACCGACAGCACGAATGACGAAGGACTCAAAGACCGCATCCAGCGCTCGGGCGAAGAAGCAATCGGCAAGGTTCTCGGTGATCTTCTGGAGAACCCTCTGTTCACGGGTGCTCTCGGACGGGCACTTGAGGCAAGAGAGAGGGCCAATCAGGCCCAGGAAGCCGCACTTGGAGCTCTCAATCTTCCAACCGCTGCTGATCTTTCACGCCTCACACGCCGGGTTCGCTCGGTTGGCCAGAGGCTCGAGGGAGTGGAAGATGCGCTTGACAGGCTTGAGGGAGTTCTGAGCACTGACGGCCTTGGCGGAATTGAAGAGCGGCTCTCGTCCCTGGAGAACGCCGTGTCAAAGGCATCCAGCTCAGCTTCGTCCAAGGCCAAGTCTGCTGCGGGAGTTAAGTCAAAGGCCGCTCCCAAGCGCAAGCCTGCTGCCGGTAAGGCTAAGCCGAAAGCCAAGTAGGTCACGGCGTGGCGCCAAGCGGTGGGGTTTCCCACCGTGGCAGCCATGTCAGGGGCTTGCGGTCAGGATGCGGCGAGGATCGCTTCGGCCGTAACTCCGGCTCTGGTGACAGCAGCTTCAAGGTCGTCGTCGTCAATGGTCGACCCGTCCACGTTGCTGATTACAAGGAGCGAGATGGCCTCCACCTCAAGGTGGGCTGCGACTGAGTAGAGACCGCTGGTGGACAGGTCCCGGGCCAGCACGCCATCCCATTCGTTCTCCGTGTCCAAGTGCGGTTGCAGGTCTGAAGAACTTGTCAGGCCAACCTTTGCAATGTCAAGCAGAAGCTCTTCGGCTGTCTCCAGAAGGAATGGTGCCGCAGCTGTTTCGGGCTCCGCGCCCAAGGCCTGGCTGACTCCATCAGTGGAGGTTGATCTGGACGAAACGACAAGGTCGCCAATGCGAGTTTGGGGGGAGCCTGTGGCAGTTCCGACGCGCACAAACTGCTTTACGCCAAGCTCAACCAGGTCGGTCACCACTGAAACAAGACTGGGACCGCCCACTCCAGTCCCCTGAATCATAAGTGGCTGCCCGTCCTCCAATGAGACACCGGCATAGCCCCAAAAACCCCTGTGATGGTTGAACATTGGGGCTGGTGGCTCAAGCAGTTGCTGTGCCAAAAAGAGTGCCCGGCCAGGATCCCCAGTGAGGATCGCCTTCTCTGGAGCTGGTGCGACTGGGCGAAGTGTTTGTGACCGGCCTTCCACAAGGCGAGGATAGGGGTACCCTTGACGGCATGGCCCGAGCTCAAAGACCACGTGAGGCAGCAGATGCCCTCCGCACCGCAGTTGATCGCACCGTCCAGGCGACAGTCGGGCAGGCGAACGCCTCACGCGACAAGGCACAGGATCTGGTTGATGAGGTCACGCAGGCAGCAGGAAAGCTCCGCGAGACACTTGATGATCTTCGGGTTGCAACCCGTGAGGATGTTCGAGAGCTTGCAGACCGCCTTTCAAGCATTGAGCGGCGTCTCACCGCGCTTGAAAAGAAGCCCGCTGCTGCTGCGAAGCCGAAGGCGAAGCCCAAGGCTGCCGCAACCCGCAAGACCAAGCCGACAAAGGCGAAGTGAGCCAAACCGTGGCTGATGTTGGCCACGGTGTGATTGAGGCGGCCCGCGGAAGTGGGCTCCTGCCTCCAGGGGGATCCGTTGTCGTGCTTCTCTCCGGAGGACCTGACTCTGTCTGCCTTCTTGATGTGGCCACACGGCTCGCCGGGGCCCGGTCAGTGACTGCCCTTCATGTGGCCCATGGCCTGCGTCCAGGGGAGGCCGACACCTCACTGTGTGAGGACGTCTGTGGTCAGCTTGGCGTTGACCTGCTCGTGGAGAAGGTCAATGGTGAGGAGGCCCACGGGAACATTCAGGCGTGGGCCAGGGAAGCGCGTTATGCCGCCGCGACCCAGCTTGCAATGGACTTGGATGCGACGATCGCCGCTGGCCACACAGCGAGTGATCAGGCGGAGACGGTTCTCTACAGGCTGGCTGCCGCCCCAGGTAGGCGTGCCCTGCTCGGGATGACGCCACGCTCCGGTCGGCTGATCCGCCCGCTGCTGACGGTCCACCGGGCAGCG
>JAPLCH010000130.1:3528-4682 GCA_026392325.1 Solirubrobacterales bacterium
CTGAAGGAAATTCACCCTGGTGCTGAGGCCAATGTCGTCGCAACGGCCCAAATCCTGCGCGACGAAGGCGTGGTTCTTGACTCACTCGTTGACGGTCTGATCGATGGGGAAGCCCCTCACCGTTCAATTCAGCTTTCCAAACTTCGGGAGCAGCCAGCAGCGCTTCGACGCCTCGTGGTTCAGCGTCTCGCAGATGAGGCCGCCGGATCGCTCGCACCAGGAGTTGCTCGGCGAGCAGATGACATCGCCTCGTTGAGTGATCAGGGGACAGCGATGCTTGATGTTCCGGGCGGAGTTAGGGCTGTGGCCACCCGTGGAACCCTCCGGTTTATTCGTCGCGCCGGGCTCGACAGCTAGTCTGCGCCGTCCATGAGTGACCCAGCAATCGGAGAGATCCTCGTTCCAGAGGACAAATTGGCCGCCAGAGTCAAGGAGCTTGCTGCGCAGATCAGCGAGGATTACGCTGACACGACCAATGGGCTTCTGCTGATCGGGGTGCTCAAGGGCGCACTGTTCTTCATTGCAGACCTGATGCGCGAACTGAAGGTTCCGTGTGAAGTGGACTTCATGGCCGTGTCGTCTTACGGGTCAGCAACCCACTCCTCCGGAGTTGTGAGGATCATCAAGGACCTTGACCTTCCACTGGAGAATCGCGACGTCTTGATAGTTGAGGACATCGTTGACTCCGGGCTGACACTTCAGTATCTGGTCCGCAACCTCAAGTCGAGGGAGCCACGCAGCCTTGAAGTTTGCACGCTGCTTTCCAAGCCGAGTCGGAGGCCCGAAGCGGCCGATGTGAAGTACGTCGGGTTTGAGATTCCAGACCGGTTCGTCATTGGTTACGGCCTTGATCACATGGAGCGTTACCGCAACCTGCGTTATGTCGCCGCACTGGAGCAGCAGGGCTGACTGAAGTGCATCATCGGCTTCGTATTGGCACCTCGGCTGGTCCTCGTCAAACGGCGGCCAAGCATGAAGTTCCACGCCCCTTTGCCGCTGCTACCCTTGTGGGACTCAGCAACCCTGCCGCGAGAAAGCTGGGCATGACAGGAACAACATCTAAATGAGCCGTTTTTTCAAGAGTGCAGCATTCCCGATCCTCGTGGTCGTCATTCTTGCGTTCTTCGCGCAGAAGCTGATCAGCCCAGGGTCAA
>JAPLCH010000219.1 GCA_026392325.1 Solirubrobacterales bacterium
ACCGTGGGATTGGCTTCGTCTTCCAGGACATCAACCTCTTTCCTCGCATGACGGTCCTCAGTAATCTGCGTGCAAGTCCAGAGCGGGCAGCCGACCTGCTTGAGGCGGTCGGACTTTCCGATCAGTCCAACTCGCGACCCGCAGCGCTGTCTGGTGGGGAAGCCCAACGTGCCGCGATCGCAAGGGCGCTCGCCCAAATGCCTGATGTGCTGCTGCTTGATGAGCCCTTCTCGGCCTTGGACGACCAGACCGCGGACCAATGCATCGAGTTGGTGAGGCTCCAAGCAGCCGCCAACGCAATCCCAACCGTGATGGTCGCCCACGACCTTCGCACTGCCGAAGCAATGGGTTGTGAGTCTGCCTTGCGCATGGGTACTACGGGCATTGCGACAATGGTTCCCTTAGCGGAGGCGTTCACCGCCCCGTCACACTGACCCCGGGGCGTATCCTCAAGGCCCACTGTCCGGGTGGCGGAATTGGCATACGCGGTCGACTTAAAATCGACTGTCCCGATTGGGGCTTGTGGGTTCGATCCCCACCCCGGACATTCAGTTGGTCAAATCGAAGATTTGACCCTCCCTGGGATCGACAGTGATCGTCACTTTTCTTTCCCAAAGCACCGCTCGGGAGCTCCATTTTGTCCGAATGGGCATAAATTGGCCGAGAATTGACCCCACAGTCAATCTTTCCCAGCGTCAGATCGGACTCCTAAACCCAACCTAAAGTGATTCACGTCACTCTCCGCTGGGCATGGCATTGCGGACTTTTTCGGCGCATAAACGCTCCCCTGATTCCGCCTATTTAGACCCCGTTTTTCACGTTCGTTGACTGCTGAATCACCCGTCATTGCGGGTTTACCGGGGTTTTGCCTACAGTTGAGAAGTACCTGAAAATCACCTTGCGAAACTTCCGTTCATCAGTCGTGTTGCAAAACAAGAATCGGGGAAACCATGGAAGCGGCATCAATCACAAACAGCAGGGCCGGAGCAATCAGCCGAGATGGCATTGCTTCCCCACTCCTGCGTCTGCAGTCCGATGACCGTGGGAGCCTTTGAGCTTCTCGTCAGTCGCTACCAGAGCAAGCTGCTGAACTTCTGCCGCCACATGCTCAACAACCGCGAGGACGCGGAGGATGTGCTCCAGGAGGTCTTCGCTTCGGCCTACACGGCAATGCTGGCCGACGACCGTCCCATCATGGTCAAGCCTTGGCTTTACCGGATTGCGCGCAACCGTTCCTTGAACCACATGCGCAAGACAAAGCCGATCGGCGTTGACTCAATGGACATTCATGTCTCCGAGCATGGCCGCAGCACAGCCGACCGGGCCAACAGTCGGGAAGAGTTCCGGGACCTGATGAGTGACATCTCACTCCTGCCCGAAACTCAGCGCACCGCACTTCTGCTTCGCGAAGTAGACGGAATGCCTTACGACCAGATCGCTGAAGCAATGGACACCACCGTTCCCTCGATCAAGTCACTGCTTGTCCGGGCACGGGTTGGGCTGGCGGAAATGTCAGAGGCGCGAGGCCTGACCTGCGACACGGTCCGGATGGAACTTGGCGAGGTTGCAGAGGGTCTGACCCGTCGCCTCACCCCACCAGTCCGGCGGCACATCAAGTCATGTGACCGCTGCAAGGAGTTCAAGGCCGAGCTGACAGCCACCGACGCTGCCCTGGCCGCCGTGGCTCCGCTTGGAATGATCGTCGCTTTCAAGAACACGATCGTCTCCCAGCTTGGATTTGGAGCCAGCTCAAGCGCCGCCGGAAGCAGCTCGAGCGCGGCAGTCGGCTCGATGGTCGGCTCAAGCGCATCGGGAAGCCTTGCAGGCACCATCTCAGCAGGCGCAACCACGATTGCCTCCAAGGCAGCCGCGGGGCTTGCAGCTGCCGCCATCGTCACAGCTGGCGCAACTGGGGTAACAACGGGAGTCGCAACCACGGCCACCGTCAACCCGCACGCGATTGTGGCCTCAGCCACCGTCAAGCCGGCTGCTGCCGTTACTGCTCCCCCAGCAAGTCCAGTGCCAGCAACTCTCAGCACGACTGTCCCAGCTGAGGCAGCTTCGGTTGCTGCGCCGCCCGTAGCTCCGACAGTTGACCCTGCCACTCCAACGACGGACGCGGGATCGACAATGACAACAACCGACAGCGTCTCACTGCCGATTGACATCGCTTCAACGGACGGATCTGCCACAGGTACAGCAGCATCAACTGATCCGACCGGCAGCACTACTTCAAGCTCAGACGGAAGCTCTAGCGATGGGAGCACCGGAGGAGTGACAACTGGCACTGACACGGCTGACAGCTCGGCGGGGGGCCCAGCTGTCAGCACCCCTGCTCCTTAGGGAAAAGGGCATAGCCGTCAGTGTGCCGGGCATGGGCCGGACTGGGAATCCAGTCGGGCCCATTTTCGTGCGTGTTGACTTCAGTCTGTGAAGGTCTCGAACGCGACCATCGTGTGCGTCCTCAGGACGCCCGGGAGTCCACCAATCTCTCCGCTCACGAGGTTTGAAAGCCGTCCCGTCTCTTCCACACGGACGATCGCGACGAAATCCCACTCGCCGCTGACTGACATCGCTTCGGCAACGCCTTCAACAGCAGCCAGCTCCTCTCCGAAATGAGGCATCGCGGTGCGTTCAACATCTACCAGCACGATTGCAGTGGTCATAGTGAATGAACCTCCCCTGGGTCAAGTACAACAACTGTTCCGTTTCCGGCCGACGCGACATCTGCTGCGAACGCATGGGCGTCTGTTTCGATCGGCGGGAAAGTGTTGTAATGGCACGGAATCACCGTCGGGGCACCAACCAGCCCGCATGCCTCAACCGCGTCGTGGCGGTCCATTGTGTAGTGCCCACCGATCGGCACGATTGCCAGGTCCAGCTCAGCCGGACGCCCGTTCACCAAGGCAAGGTCGCTGAAGAGAGCCGTGTCTCCCAAGTGGTAGACCGTTTTCCCTCCGAAGTTGATCACCAGACCGGCCGGAGTGTTGACCGTTCCCTTCGGGGTCGTTGATGTGTGCCAAGCCGGCACAAGCTTCACCCAGCCCCAGTCAAAGACAACTGTTCCGCCAAGGTTCGGGTCGCGAGTATCCACTCCCTCAGCTGCGATCTCACCGGCAAGTTCAACAATTGCAAGCACTGGAGCACCAGTGCGCTTCGCAATATCAACTGTGTCGCCAATGTGGTCTGCATGACCGTGCGTCAGGAGGATCGCATCTGCTTCCAAATCCGCTGCTGCAGCAGCAGCCTTTGGGTTGCCCGTCAAGAACGGGTCAACCAGGATGGTCGTGTCTCCTGACTTGAACTCAAAGGCCGAATGGCCGAGGTACCTGATGTCCATGTTTCAAACCCCCATTTAAAGTTCCGCAACCCGACAGACGACGGGTTAAATCACGCTTATCAGGGTACTGATGATCCTCCAGATTGGCTAATCGCGCCAAGGACTCTTCTCACCGGACTCTTAGTTGCGACGGCCGAGCACGGTCAGCAGACTGCCGAGCCCCATGCCGACGATCAACCCGGCTGCAGCCTCTTGCCATGTTGCCGCGATTACGAGTGGTGGAAGCAGGAGCAAGACGACCAGAGCGACTCCCACTCCGGCGAGATCCGTGTCCTCGCCTCCTCGGCGGCTGTCAAGCGCGACCATCCCGTATGCGAATGTGATTGCCACGGCCGGAGCCAAAGCGCCGCTGGCCGGTCCATTGGTCATCTCAGCCGACAGCCACGCTCCCCCCGCTCCCGCAAGCAGCCAAGTCCCAAGAACCATGATCCAGCCGGCTCCGTGCTTGCGCTCAATCGTGGAACCGAAGATCGCGAAGGCGACCAGAACGATGAAGGCGTAAGGAAGGCTGCGGTGCACGAACGGGGCGGTCAACAGCTTCGGCCAGTCTCCGTTGAGATGTCCGAAAACCTCCAAGGTCAAGCCCTTCACAAAGCCTGCCCGTACAAGGATGCTCAAAGCCGAAGCTAGAAGAATGAGGCCAGGAACAATGATCAGCCGGCCATCTCTGGGAAGGCTTGGCATGCTCGGCCTGCGGCGCTTTGACCTCGCCTGACGCTTTGCACGGCGCTTGGCCTGGTTTGCAGGATCCTCCCTGGAGCCAAGCTTTGGCGCTCTTTTTCGCACTCGATTGCCGCAATACGGGCACTCGGTGATGTACGGGCTTACCTCAGAGCCACACGTTGGGCAAACAACTGAGAGGTCAGGAATCCCTTCGTCCACCCTTAGAGAATAGACTCACGAAGACATCCGATCCCCTGACAGGAAGGTTCCATGGCACTCGGTTACTCAGAAGGCAGGCTTTTTATCCTCGCTTTCGACCATCGCGGCAGTTTTCAAACGAAGATGTTCGGTATTGAGGGTTCCCCCAATCCCGAGCAGACTGAAACCATCAGCGACGCTAAGCGTCTGGTCTACGAAGGCATGGAGCTCGCGGTTGAACGCGGAGCCCAGGCAGGCGCGACCGGAGTTCTTGTTGATGAGCAGTTCGGCAGCAACGTTCCGGAGCGCGCTCAGGCCAAGGGCCTGAAGCTTGCGATGCCGGTGGAGAAGAGTGGATCCAACGAGTTCCATTTTGAATACGGGGACGATTTTGGTGCCCACATTGAGAAGTTCAACCCGGACTTCACAAAGGTTCTGGTTCGCTACAACCCAGAGGGCGACCCTGGGATGAACGAGCGTCAGCTCGGCCGCTTGAAGCAGCTGTCTGATTGGCTCCACGAGAACGACAGGAAGTTCCTGTTT
Source organism: Solirubrobacterales bacterium (assembly GCA_026392325.1). GTDB lineage: Bacteria > Actinomycetota > Thermoleophilia > Solirubrobacterales > Solirubrobacteraceae > WLNJ01. The sequence continues at coordinate 4,745 of JAPLCH010000219.1, forward strand.
GAACTTCTCGTTCCAGCGGAACCAGCCCAGCTTGAATCAGTGGGCGGTGACGAAGGCCGCTACGACTCGGAGCTTCGTCCAGCGCTGATGCGTGGAGCGATCGAAGCAATCCAGAATGCGGGCGTTGAGGCCGACATCTGGAAGATCGAAGGCGTTGATCGCCGGGAAGACGCGCAGATGCTTGCCGAGCAAACCCGAATTGACGGGCGAGACGGCGTTGTCTGTGTACTCCTTGGCCGTGGCGCAAGCGACGAAAAGGTTGACCAATGGCTTCGTGAGGCAGCGCCAGTTGACGGCTTTGTCGGCTTTGCCATCGGCCGTTCGATCTGGTGGGACTCGCTCAAGGGATTCCTCGACGGGAGCATTTCCCGCGAGGACGCTGTTACCCAAGTGGCAGACAACTACCTTCGCTTCATCAGCGTCTACGAAAGTGCTGCCTGAGGCAAGATTGACCGACTCGCCAGCAATGGCGTTACGGAACTGTTCAGAGGGCGTGCCAAATGGCGCGCCCTCTTTGCGTTGTGGGTGAACCGCGCCTTAGGCTGCACTCATGAAGCGGATTGACAAACGATTGCCTGGCCTGGTCCTGCTGGCTGCTCTAGCTGCGGCTTTGGTTGCAGGCTTCGTTCCCGGTTCCGCAAAGGAGCCGACGAGCGCCAGAGTCGTTCGCGTAGTGGATGGGGACACGATCGTCGTTGAATCAAGCGAAGGGACTGAGCGCGTTCGTTACATAGGGATTGACACGCCCGAAAGCGTCAAGCCCAACACCCCCGTTCAGTGTTACGCGAAGACCGCATCGCATCTCAACGAGGCGCTCGTCGCAGGCCACACCGTCACGCTGACCTACGGACCGGAGAAGCGCGACAGATACGGGCGCCTGTTGGCCTATGTCGCAACCGAGGACGGAGTTGACGTCAACGCAACACTTGTCGAGAGAGGGGCTGCAAAAACCCTTGAAATCAAGCCCAACACTCAAAGAGCCAGCAAGTACGGGGAATTGGAGGCAAAAGCCCGCAATATGCAGGCAGGTCTCTGGGCTGTGTGCGCCGACGCACATAACTGAGGATCCCCGATGCTAGGGTTCCCTTACTGATGTCAACCAAGACACAGATGCGGCGTCGGCCTAAAAGCCGTCGCTCACTCACCGAGTTCGAAGAGGCCTTCCGCGCAGAAGTAGTTCGGGAGCGCCACCGTCTCACAGCTCTCCGCCGAGATTCAAAGCAGCGGACGCTTCGTCGTCGCCAAGAACAGACTCGCCGCCGTGGGCAGTTCCGTTTCGTTGGCTTGATCGCCTCCATGGTCGGAACAGCGGTCCTCGTGACCGTGGTCATGCTTGAGACGCTCTCCTGGCTTCTGGGCTAAGCCCAAACCTCCCCCAAGACACTCGCACTACGCCATGGTCAAGGCACCCTGACCATGGCGGCAGGCCCGGTTCGGATAGAGTCGCTTGAGCAATGTCTAGAAAGTCTCTGAAACCACAGCTCAACCAAATTCGGGCGTGGGTCCAGCAAGGCAGAACGGACGCATGGATTGCTCACCAACTTGAGGTGACTGTCCAGCAGATCGACAGCTTCAAGCGCGAACAAGGCCTCTCCCCAGAAGGCCCAGCGGGTTCAAACCCAGCTGGTGTAGACCTTCGGGACGAGGACGACGCGCTGATCGCAGCCGAACTCGAAGCCGACGAGGCACGAGCAGCAGAGGAGGCCGAAAAGGCCGCCGAAGAGGCACGTGTCGCAGCAGAAGCAGCTCGCGAAGCCGGAGATGTGGAGGAAGCAGAGGAAGCAGCACCAGAAAATGGCGGCTCAACCTCAGCTCCCCGACGTCGTGGTGGACGCGGACGTGGACGCAAGGCACTCGAGGGAAGCTTCGACCACGGAGAAGAGGGTTATGGCCTTTGGCTTGACCCTGCCGTGGCTGACGATCCCGTTTACGCCGAGCACTGGGCCGGACACCGGCCGGTAGAAGTCACGATTGAAGAAGATCGCATCGTGATTCGCCGTGCTGGTAACGCCAACGACGACTGACCCAAAGGGTCGTCGTCAATTCAACCGGGGGCATTAGCCCTCGGTTTGCCCCTGCCCGGAAGTTCAGTCTTCGCGTTCAAACGGATGAACGATGCGACCACCCGCGTAATCGCTTGCCTCACGCAGATAGCGACCAAATGCTGCGTCCGTGACAGTCGCCCCATCCCAAGCCTCAGGGTTGGACGGTGCGGCGTCAACGGCGAACTGGAAGCACCAGTCGGTCCCTGACTCATAGAGGGTCACAAGCTCACTGGCCAGAAACGGTCCACCGAGTCGGCGCCGCAGTTCCCGAACCAGCCGCTCAGTCACACGCTGAAGTGACTGCCCAGTGTCAGGGGCAGCGGCGAGACGGCGTTCACCGTCATCCCACTGGAACCTCGCTGCATCGATGCCATCAATCATTGGGCGAGGTTAGCGCCGCGGTAGGGCTGCTGCCGGTTGCACCCACATGGGGGCCCGAATGTCATGCCCACGAGGTGGTTAGTGCTTGTCGCCTGGAAGACCCGTGACTACGTACGGAATCTCTCCAGGAAGAACCATGCCGAGGCGCCGCGCCTCGGTCGCAACGCCCATCTGTCCGGAGAGTGCGCGCCGCTTCGCCTGAAGCGCTCGGTTCTCCTTCTGAAGCTTAAGCACCTCTGAGCGATGAGACTGACCATCCACATGAGCGACCGCGAATTTGATGCCCGCGCTGACATAGAAAGCGAGGATGACCGCGAGGCCAAGAAGCAGAGCGGTTCTCCCACCCCTGTCCATGCGAATGCCTTGTGGCATCCGGTGAGGCAGACAGTGGGTGCTACTGAATGATCCTCAGACGCGGAAGACGGAACGTCCCGGGAACACGGCCCGGTCGCCCAGAGATTCTTCAATGCGGAGAAGCTGGTTGTACTTCGCGACCCGATCAGAGCGTGACGGCGCGCCCGTCTTGATCTGCCCACAACCCGTTGCGACTGCAAGGTCCGCGATGGTCGTGTCCTCTGTCTCGCCGGAACGATGGGACATGACGGCCGAGTAGCCGGCCTCTCGAGCTACCTGCATGGCCTCAAGAGTCTCCGTCAACGTGCCGATCTGGTTGACCTTGACGAGAATCGAGTTTGCGCAGCCCTCATCAATGCCACGGCGAAGACGGGAAGCATTGGTAACGAAGAGGTCATCGCCAACAAGCTGAATCTTGTCTCCGAGGCGCTCTGTCAAGGCCTTCCAGCCCTCCCAGTCCTCCTCATCCATGCCGTCCTCAATTGACACGATTGGATAGCGGGCACAAAGGTCGGCCCAGTAGGCGGCCATCTCCTCGCTGGAGAGCCTGCGGTCCTCATGCTCAAGGTTGTAGAGCTGGCCGTCGTAGATCTCACTTGTGGCCGGATCAAGCGCGATCGCAACATCCTGACCTGGCGTGTACCCGGCGGCCGAGATGCCTTCCATCAAGAGCTCAAGCGCTGCCTCGTTGGACTCAAGGTCCGGGGCAAACCCACCCTCGTCGCCAACTGCAGTGGAGAGGCCACGATCGTGAAGAGTCTGCTTGAGGGTATGGAACACCTCAGCTCCCATCCGCAAGCACTCTGAGAACGAAGAGGCCCCGAACGGCACGATCATGAACTCCTGAAAGTCAATCGAGTTGTCCGCGTGGGAACCGCCATTGATGACATTCATCATCGGGACGGGAAGTCTCGCCGCGCTCTCTCCACCAAGCTTGCGCCAGAGGGGTTCACGGCTGTCAGCTGCGCTCGCATGGGCAACTGCCAGCGAGACGCCGAGGATTGCATTGGCACCGAGGCGTGACTTGTTCGGTGTGCCATCAAGCTCGATCAGACGGCGATCAACTGCAGCTTGGTTCTCAGCGTCAAGGCCGACAACTGCAGAGGCGATCTCACCGTTGACATTTGCAACTGCGATAGAGACGCCCTTGCCCATCCAAAGGTCACCTCCGTCGCGCAACTCAGTGGCTTCAAACTCACCTGTTGACGCGCCTGAGGGAACCGCGGCGCGGCCCCAGGCCCCAGTGGTGAGGGCTACCTCAACCTCAACTGTTGGGTTGCCTCGTGAATCGACAATCTGACGTGCGTGGACTGCTGCGATCTGGCTCATCGGCCCTCCGGTGCTTCTAGTCGTTCTGCTGTTGTTTGGCTCGCACATAAAAAGCAATGCGTGAGTCCGGGTCAAGATCCTTCCACGCTTGGCCGTCGGCTGCCGCGAGGTCGGAGGCAAGGTCCACGCGGGAACGGAACCGGTTAGCCGTTGACCGGAGCGCAAGCTCGGGGTCAACCTTTGCCTTGCGGCCCACATTTACCGCCGCGAAGAGCACATCGCCCAGCTCAGCGTCAATTCTGAGGACATCTCCGGAAGCGAGGGCCTCCTGTAGCTCCTCAACCTCCCCCTTGAGGGCCTCCAGCGCGTCCTGAGCGGTTCCGTGGTCGAAACCGCTACTCGCGGCCCTCCGCTGGACTTTGCGGGCGTAGAGCGTCCCAGGGAGGTTCTCGGGCACCTCGCCGAAGATCCCCGCCTCACGCCCAGGCTCCGTTTCCTTTATCCGATCCCAGTTGACGGTCACCTCAGACGAATCAGCGACCTCAACCTCACCAAAGACATGCGGGTGCCTGCGGATCAGCTTCTGCCTGCAGTGTTCAGCCACCTCAGCCATTGAGCCCGCACCCCTCTCCTCCATCAGGAGTGAGAGAAAGTGAACTTGGAAGAGAACATCTCCAAGCTCGTCCGTCAGCTTGGAGTCATCTCCTGAGCGTGCCGCATCGGCCAGCTCATAAGCCTCCTCGAGCGTGTGCGGGACGATTGAACGTTCGTCCTGCTCACGATCCCAAGGACACTCGACCCGCAGAACGCGGGCGAGCTCATCCAGCCGCTGTAGCGCGACGGCGTTTTCGGACGCGCTCAAAGCGCGGCTCGATCAGCCGCCGGCTGTGGGCGGAGCCTGCTGAACGGTGCCTGGGGCTGGCTGAGCAGCCTGCTTAGGCGCGTTCTTGCAGAGGTCAACGATGTAGAGCTTGGCGCATTCCGTGCGGTTCTTCCATGACTTCTGGAAGTCCTTGACGAAGTTCTGAAGTGCAGTCTGCTGAGTCTGCGCCTTGAGGACCTGATCAATCTGTGCACGGACCTTGTTCAGCGGCTGGGCCGTTCCCTTGGTAACACCTGTGATCTTCACGATGTAATAGCCGAGAGAACCATGGATCGGACCGTAAACCTTGTCCTTGGTTCCAGCGAACGCGGCCTTGTCAACTGCCGGATCCTGCTGGCCCTTGACTGCACCCTTCACTACACCGCCTGAGCTCTTGGTCTGCGGATCGTTGGAGTACTGCTTGGCTACAGCAGCCCAAGCCTTACCGCTCTCAAGGGCCTTCTTGGCTGCATCAGCCTGCGCCTTGTCGCTTGTGCGGATGATCAGAAGGTCACGCTTCTCCGGCTGACCGAACTGCTGCTGGTGTGATGCGTAATAAGCCTGCGCGTCAGCATCTGAAACCTTGTCGGTTCCCTTGAGAGCCGCGTCGCGGATCTTGGTGCTGAGAGCGTCAATCTTGATCCGGTAGAGAATGTCGTCCTCAGTCTCGCCTGACTGCTTGAGGAACTTCTGGTAGCCGGCATCAGTCGGGAAGGCGCTCTTCTTGGTCTTCTCAAACTGAGCGCGGACTTCCTTGTCGCTGACCGAAACGCCCATGGCTGCTGCCTGACCCTTAATCCATGCGGATGTGATCAGAAGCTGCATCACCTGGCCCTTCTGCGAATCAAACTGTGCCTGACACTCGGACTTGAGAGCTGCATCCGTAGGAGCAGGAGCCTTCGCTGTTGCCTTCGGCGCTGAGGCCTTCTTCGCAGCGATGCACTCCTTGAAGTCAGGTGGGTTCAGGACAAGCGCAGCAGCGCCAGGGTTCTGCTGCCCCTGGGACTTGGCAGCAATTGCCATCCACTTGTTGAAGTCAGTCTTCGAGATGTTTGCGTCAGCAACTGTTGCGACTGAGCCCGAAGGCACTCCGCCACAGGCGACAAGCACGCCGGAAACGGCGACAACACACGACAGGACAAGAAATTTGAGGAATCGGTTCGTATTCATAGATTCGTGAGGTTAGCGGAACATGGCCCGGAGGTCCGCAAGCTGGTTAAAGAGGTGTCGCTCAATCAGGCAGGAGCGCCGAGACTTACAGCCGCCAGCACGTCCGCCAACTCCACGAGAGCCTCGTAACGAGCCTGAGGATCATCCTCGACTGGAATGGTCACAGTGCCAGCTCCTGAGCGCCAGGCTGCGGAGTCCAAATGCTCGCGAAGCTCCGCTGCGGCCTTGTCGGAAAGGTCAAGGCCAGCAACTGTCATCTTGCCCTGGCGGAACCCAACATCAGATGCGCCGGCCAGCCCAAGTCGGATTCTCGCCTCCTGCAAACCAAGAAGCCGCTGCACTGGCTCTGGCGGCTTGCCAAAGCGGTCTTCAAGCTCTGAGCGAATCTCAGCCACTTGGGAAATCTCAAACGCAGACGCAACCCGACGGTGGATATCGATCTTCGCCCGCTCGTACTCCACGTAATCCTCTGGGACCCAAGCGTCAATCGGAACATCCACCCGAACGGCAGCGCGGTCGTGCTCGCTCGTGCCCTCCATCTCTGCCACTGCCTCATCCAGAAGCTTCATATAGAGCTCAAAGCCGAGGGCTGCAACATGCCCGGACTGCTCTGGGCCAAGCAGGTTGCCAGCACCGCGGATTTCCAGGTCACGCATCGCAATTCGGAAGCCTGAGCCCAGCTCCGTGTGGTCAGACAAAGCTGCAAGGCGCTGAGCTGCATCATGCGTCAGAGAAGCCGCAGATGGATAGAAGAGGTAGGCATTGGCACGCTCGCGCCCACGTCCCACACGACCCCTGATCTGGTAGAGCTGGCTGAGGCCCAACAGGTCAGAGCGCTCGACGATCAGCGTGTTCGCCTCCGGGATGTCAAGCCCTGCTTCGATGATGCTCGTGCAGACGAGAACGTCTGCCTCTCCCCGAACAAAGCGCAACATCCGCTCCTCAAGCTCAGTCTCGTCCAGGGCGCCGTGGGCGACCTCCACCTTGGCCTTTGGCACGAGGCTTGAAATCTGCTCTGCAGTTGCCTCAATCGTCTCAATCCGGTTGTGAAGGAAGAACGCCTTGCCGCCACGGTCAAGCTCCCTTGTGAGTGCTGTGCGCACAAGCTCCTCGTCGTACTCACCCACATATGTCCGAACGGGCCGGCGCCCTTCTGGTGGGGTCTCGATCACGCTGATGTCACGGACGCCCGCCAATGACATTTGCAGCGTCCTTGGAATCGGAGTTGCGCTCATCGCGATCACATCCGTTCGAAGCTTGATCTGCCGCAAGAGCTCCTTCTGTTTGACACCGAAACGTTGCTCCTCATCAACGATCAGAAGCCCAAGGTCCTTTGGCTGAATGTCCCTCCCAAGCAGGCGATGCGTTCCCACCAGAACGTCAACTTTCCCCTCGTTGAAAGCCTTGATCACTTCCTTCTGGTCGGCTGCGCTGCGAAAGCGACTGATGTGATCAACAATCAGCGGATAGTCACTGAAGCGCTCAGCGAAGGTTCCGAAATGCTGCTGGGCCAAGATTGTGGTCGGCACCAACACGAGAACCTGCCGGCCCTCGAGCGCGCACTTGAAAGCAGCCCTGAGGGCCACCTCGGTCTTGCCGTAACCAACATCGCCGCAGATCAGCCGATCCATTGGCTCAGGGGATTCCATGTCTTCCTTGACAGCCTCAATCGCGTTCAGCTGATCGGGTGTCTCCCGATGCGGAAATGAGTCCTCAAACCTGCGCTGGTCCTCCCCATCTGGACTGAACGCGTGGCCCTTGCGGCGCCGGCGCTCCGCGTAAAGGTTGAGCAGTTCGCCTGCCAGTCGGTCAGCCGCTGTGCGGGCCTTGCTCTTGACCTTCTCCCACGCGTTGCCCCCCAACTTGGAAAGTGTCGGACCGTCCCCGTCAGAACCAACATGGCGTGTGATCTTCGCCAGCTGGTCGACGGGCATGAAGACCTTGTCCCCACCGAGAAACTCAAGATGCAGGTAGTCACGCGTGACATTCGCGACCGTCTTTGTGTCAAACCCGACAAACCGAGCAACCCCGTGGTCCTCATGGACGACCGTGTCACCTGCCCGCAGGTCGGTGAAGGACTTCAAGGCAGCGCGGCCGTGACGAGGCTCCCTCCGGCTGACACGCCTTCGGACCAGCTGATCGGCGGGAATGACAGCAAGTTTGATGTCCGACGAGACGAACCCTTCCCACAGGCTGGCCGCTGTGAACACCAGCGACGACTCCTCAGGCGCAACATCCGCTAGGGGCTGGGAGGTCAATCGAACGAGGTTCAGCGCGGCCCTGTCGCGGTCTCCCTTGCGTGGGAATGCGACAACCGTCCGATACCCATCACGGGTAAGGCGCTCAAGGTCAGCTTCAGCATCCTTCAGAGTCCGTGCTGCAACCGCAGGGGTTCCGCCCCGCCAAGCAATCTCCTGACCCGAGTCATGAATTGAAAGCGAAGCGACAGAACGCTTGGCCAATGTCGCCTCCACCTCATCTGGAGAACAGTTCAAAGCGGCAGCATCATCCGGACCGAGTGTGGCCTCAACATCCAGCCACCAGTCATCAAGGGCCGGGCGCACATCCTCACTGGCTGCGATCACGATCGAAGCGTCGGCGATCAGATCCAGCGGCGCGCGATAACGATCAAGTGGCAGAAGCTCTGAAAGCGGTTGGCGATCCTCTGGCTCCTCAAGCGCTGCGTACTCTGCGGCCTCGCGAAGCTCCAGTGACAGCTCTGCGGCTGGCGCGAAGTCAACTGACTTGGCCTCGCCAAGGGACCTTTGAGTAAAGGTTGAGAACCACTTGAGGGACTCAATGTCCTCATCCCACAGGTCAATCCGAACTGCATGCTCGGCCGTTGCTGGGTAAATGTCGACAATGTCTCCGCGAACTGCGAACTGCCCGCGCTCTGAAACCTGCTCAACCCGCTCATAACCGCAGTCAATGAGCTTGGGCAGCATCGGGCCCAGCTGGAAGCGCCTGCCGACCTTCAACGTGAAGCCATGAGGACGAAGCTCCTCCTCGGGAACCCGCTCAGCCAGCGCCACGGCACTGGCGACAACCACAGGAGCGACCGAATCCTCTGAGTCTCCGACTCCCGCAAGGGCATCCAAAGCGCCCAATCTGAGGCCGATCAAGTGCGACGGTGGGGCAAGGTGAGAGCCACCAGCGACGCCACGCGTCGGGTAGAGCAGCACCTGACGTGGAGAAAGCCATGCTCGGAGGTCATCTGCGAGCCGCCGGGCCGCCCCATCATCGCCTGCAATCACGAGAGTTGGCCGTGTCGCCTCCTGACTGGCAAGAGCCGACAGAACAAACGGCCGCATGCCGCTTGAAACAAATGCATTCCCTCCCTTGGACAGCAGGGATGACAGTTGACCAGTCCCATCCGCCAGTGGCAGGAGCCCAAGGAGGCTGTCGCCCTCCGCCACGGAGCCGGGAGGACCAGACGCAGACGAGGCGCTCACGAGAGTTCAGTCCCGGCCGAATCACCAGACTGGATGATCAGGCCCTCGGCCGCACGGGCCGCAGCTTCAATCAACTCAACAACCTGGGTCTTTGACTCGACAAACCTGCCAAGCACGAAACTGCTGACAATCTGAGGATCAGTTGAGTCCGGTCGACCAACGCCGATGCGAATTCGATGAAAATCAGGGCCACCGAGCTGCTGCGTGAGTGACTTGAGCCCGTTGTGCCCCGCGGACCCACCGCCCAAACGGGTCCTGACCTCACCAAACGGAATGTCCAGCTCGTCATGCAAGACCACGACATGATCCAAGGGAACCCCAAGGCTTCCCCGCGCAGGCCCAACAGAGGTGCCCGACTCGTTCATAAAGGTCTGAGGCAGAAGGACCGCGACCCTCGGGCCACCAGGTCCAGTTCGGCCCTCTGTGATCAGACCGTTGAACTTCTTCTTCGCCTTCGGCAAGTCCCAACGATCTGTGAGGAGGCTCGCGACCTCAAACCCAATGTTGTGACGGGTGGCCGCATAACGCGTGCCGGGATTTCCCAAGCCGACGACCAACCAGTCAGCCGGCGCAGCCGCACCTCGGCCGCGCGAGCCGCGCAGCCGCACGACTTAAGCTCCGTCGCCGTCGCTGTCGCCGTCGGAGGAATCGTCGGAGGCTGCAGCTTCTGCTGCTTCGCCCTCTTCGCCGACAACCTCGGTCTCGCTCTCTTCCTCATCGCGCTCAACCTGCTGAGCCATACGGGAAGCGGCGAGTGTGGCAATAACGATGTCACCCTCATCGGTGATCTCGGTGCCCTCAGGGGCAACAAGGTCAGAGATATGAAGCGAATCGCCAATCTCCATCTGCGACGCGTCAATAACAAGGCTGTCTGGGATGGCAGTAGGAAGCGACTCCACCGTGATCTCACGGATGATCTGCTCAAGCAGACCACCGAAGCGAACACCCGGTGAAAGCTCTGCGCCAACGACTTCAACTGGGACGGAAGCCTGAACCTTCTTGGTCAGGTCCACGCGAATAAGGTCAATGTGCATGATGCGGCCGGTGACCGGGTGACGCTGCTGGTCACGGATCAGCACTGGCTGGGACTTGTCGCCATCAATGTGAAGGTCAATAAGTGCGCTGTGCACTGAAAGGACTCCGCGGAGCGCGCGCTCGTTGACCGTCAGAGAGACAGGGTCAGAGCCGCCGCCGTAAACAACACCGGGCACAAGGCCTTCGGCACGCAGGCGACGAGCGGTGCGTGAGCCGTCCGCTTCGCGGTGGGTTGCTTCGAGAACTGGAGTTTCAGTAGCCATCGGTTCAGCAGGTTAGCGGTTGCTGCCGGACCCGTGCGGTCCGGCAGCGCCAATCGCATTCCGCTGGGAGGTCTAAGAGACCTTGACAGTCGTCTTCTGGGCGTTCGCGCCGTGGACGGAACAGAAGTACGTGAACGTGCCCGTGGCAGTGAACTTGCGCGAAGCAGAACCATTCTTGGTCGTGCTCGTTGAAACGCCCGGGCCCTTGACATTGTGAATCATGGAGCCACTCCACGACCACTTGACCGTGTCGTTCTTCTTGATCGAAACAGTCTTGACACCAAACGTCCAGTTAACTGTCTTGGTCGTTGAGGCAAAGGCTGGGATGGCCAGAACAGCGGCCACTGCTAGTGCTGCAAAAAAGATTGATACGCGACGCATTGTCTCTCCTGATTTGGGTTCGAACTTCAACTTATGTTAGGTGAAGTCTCTCACACGTGGCGCAGATTCCCGAAGCTCCAAGTAAAAGATGTGGAAAACCCGAAAGGGCTAAACGAGCAGGTTGGGCACGCCAGGACACGCACCCTCACGGGCAATCGGATTCGAAAGCTTGATCAGGTGAACTCCGAACCCGCTGACCACATTGCCCGTCTTCTGAATCACAAGACACTCAACAACCGGAAGCCGCGAACCAATGTGCCAGGCAATCCGCGCTACGCCAGTCGACCCCCCCGGTGAAACTCCAGCTGCCTGAGTGATCTGAAGAATCTCCAACGGAAGCCCTGGGCCAGAAACCTTGGCCAGAAGCTTGACCACATTCGCATGGCACTTGGTCCCAAGCCCACAGTTAGGCAACTCGCGGGCAATTCCCTGGACATTGCCGCTTGCCTGATCACGGATCACCTGTTCAACAAGGACACGCTCAGCGCCGCGTGCACCCAACACCCGACCAACCCCAAGGCTGACCACGATGAACACAGCTCCAAGAGCAACGATCAGGGCTATGCGAACTGGACGTGACATGACTCTCCCCGAGAATACGGCTCAAGCCGGGTCAGTGGTCAGGCCCCGCCGCCACGGATCACAAAACCACGCTCGGCCAACCCGCCAAGTGCATCCTCAAACGACCCGTAGTCACGAGCGGTGAGCAAGTCAACCGGAACGCCACCAGGCCCCTTAGTTCGAGCCCACCTCTTCAAAACAGCGGGGCCAGCATTCTCCTCTGCCTCCGCAAGCAGTGCCAACAAGATGGGAACGGCGGGAAGCGAGTCAGCATCACCAGAGATCAGCTCAAGAGATGAAGCCCCAAGCGCCAGACAAAGCTCATCATCGTCCAGCCCCAACAGGTCAGCCAGACGCCTGGCGTCCCCCTGCGCCACGGGCTAGAAGAGCTGGTTCTCTCCGCCAAAGACCTCACTCACGGAACCATCCGTGAAGATCTGGCGGATTGACGTCGTCAGCAGCTCCGCGCACGAAAGCACCCGGATGTTTGACGGAGCCCCGGCAGCCAAAGGAATCGTGTCAGTGACGACAATCTCCTCAAAGTGCGAGGAGGCAAGATTCTCAAAAGCATTACCTGAAAGAACAGGATGTGTTGCAGCCGCATAAACCTTCGTTGCGCCCTCATCCAGAACAGTCTGCGCGGCAGCCTTGAGGGTGCCCGCCGTGTCAATGATGTCGTCCACGATCAGAGCGGTGCGACCACGCACGTCACCAATGATGTGTCCCACTTCAGCCTGCTGATGCTCCGGCCGCTCCTTGTTCAACAACGCAAGGTCAGCTCCGATCGTTGAAGCAAACTTCTTGTTCAACTTCACGCGGCCAGCATCCGGAGACACCACGACGAGATCATCAAGACCAAGATCATCGAAGTACTGGGTCAAAGTGAACATCGCGGTCATGTGATCACACGGCTTCTGGAAGAAACCCTGAATCTGACCAGAGTGAAGATCCATCGTGAGGATGCGGTCAATGCCAGCTGCCTCAAGCATGCGGGCCACAAGACGGGCGCTGATCGGCTCACGCGGGGCGCTCTTCTTGTCCTGGCGGCTGTAGCCGTACCAAGGACAAACTGCGATCACACGATGGGCTGAGCCGCCAACGGCAGCATCAACCATGACCATCAGTTCCATCAGAGCGTCATTCGCAGTAAGACCAAGCTCCGGGTTTGCGCAAATTGGTTGGATCAGGAAAACATCAGCGCCACGGATTGACTCGTGGAAGCGGCAGTAGACCTCACCATTGCTGAAAGTCTTTGTCGTCACACCACCGAGATCAACACCAAGTCGGTCGGCAATGCGACCCGACAGCACCGGGTTCGCGCGCCCGCTGAACAGCATGAGGCGCTTGTCGTAATCAATGTCGAGGTGGGTTCCCCCGGCGAGTGCATCCTCAAGAGTGCTCATTGAGGCGCGAGTGTATGGACTGTGCGGGACAGCCGCAGCAGTACCCCTCGAAGGAGAGCCCTCATCCATCGTCCCGATTGCGCTCTGCGTAATCCTCAATCACAGTCTGCCGGGGCCTTGCAATACCCAACGCGCCATCCGGAACATCCCCCGTGATCGCCGATCCGGCACCTGTCACAGCACCCTCCCCAACGGTCACCGGAGCAACGAGCGAAGTATGGACGCCAGTGCGTGCCCTGGCCCCGACAACAGTCCGATGCTTGTTGCGCCCATCGTAATTCGCAGTGATCGTGCTGGCCCCAAGATTCGCTCCCGCGCCAACATCCGCATCACCCACATAAGACAAGTGCGGCACCTTCGCCCCTTCCCCAAGCCGGGTGTTCTTCAGCTCAACAAAAGTTCCAGCCTTCGCATTTGGCCCCACGTCAGCACCAGGCCGCAGGTAGGCAAACGGGCCAACCGTCGCCCCATCCCCGACCTTCGCAAGGACAAGGCGGCTCATCGTGACCTCCGCCCCATTACCAACCTCAGCATCCTCAAGAACCGAATGTGGGCCGATGACTGAACCGGACCCAATGATTGTTGTGCCGCGCAAGACCGAGCCCAGAAGGATTGTTGAATCCTCACCGATCTCAACCGAAGCGTCAATCGCAACACTGCCCGGAGCCTCGATCGTCACACCGTTACGCATGTGCCGCTCGCAGATTCTCCTCTGCGCAAGCTCCTGAACCCGTGCAAGGTCCGCCCGGTCATTGACTCCAATCGTCAAAGCAGCGTCATGCACTTCAACCGCGAGAACCGTCTCACCCCGGTCAGCAAGAGCAGCTACCGCATCCGGAAGGTAACGCTCACCCTGAGCGTTTGCAGACCCAACACCAGCAAGCAATTCCTTAAGGCCAGCAACACGGAAAACAACCACGCCGGTATTCACCTCATCAATCAGCAACTCCTCAGGTGAAGCATCCTCAACATTCTTTGTCTCCACAACTCGCACGAACGTCCCAGACGCATCACGGACAATTCGGCCATAGCCCGACGGGTCCTCCAACCTCATCGTTGCGATCGTCGCAGCTGCCCCATTTTCACTATGCGCCTGGAGGACAGCGCTGATCGTTGCCGCATCAATCAACGGAACATCACCGGCAAGAACAACAACCGCCTGACTGTCAGCAAGATGATCCACGGCAGCAGCAAGAGCGCCAGCAGTCCCATCCGCCTCAGGCTGAACCGCATGAATAACACCCTCAGGAAGGTGCTCTTCCAAAGCCCGATCAGGCGAACCCACAACCACAGTCACCGAAGCACCAGCAGCACGCGCAGCGCTGATTGACCATGCCACCATCGGCACCCCGCAAACGGGGTGAAGGACTTTTGCAAGCGGAGAACGCATGCGAGTGCCGCGACCAGCGGCCAGAATGGCGACTGCCACACCGTCCATGAATGCGGATCGTATCCGTCCAGCGATACGATCGCTCACACCGCAACACTGTTGCGCGTTGGGGGATCGTCTAATGGCAAGACTCCGGCTTTTGGAGCCGGCTATCGGGGTTCGAATCCCTGTCCCCCAGTAAGACCCTCTGGACAACAAGCCGAGCCGCCCTAAAAAGCTCGCCGGGCGATGACTATGTGACCAGCCCTCCGGGCCGGTCTGGGGGTTCGAATCCCTGTCCCCCAGTGAAGCGCCGGCCGATGAGTAAATGTCAGGCAACGCCATCAAAGTCCCCCAGTGAAGCGCCGGCCGATGAGTAAATGACCAGCCCTACGGGCCGGTCAAACTCCAATCAGGGCGGCGATGTCCTCTGGCGTCATCGGGTCAACCCTGGCTGCGGCGAGGTCATCAAGAGTTTCGAGGTTGCGCTCAGCTCGAAGCATTCCCGCCTCAAGGTCTGCGCCCTTTGTGGCCGCTGCGAGCAGACCTCCGGCCGTGCCGTCCGTCCCGTTGCCGGCTGCGTCGAGCAGGTCCTGACGGACTGGGGACATTGTGAGCAGGTACCAACCGCCGCCAAGTGTCGCTCCGAAAATGACTCCGCAACCATGGGCAAGGTCTCCGCGGATGTCCTCGGCATGGGACTTGCCCAAGCGCGCCATTGTCGGTCGGACGATGAGGACGGCCTCGGCCCCGAGCGCGGCGGCAGACAGTTCAGCCTCGCTCACCAAGACGGGCTGCTCTGACGAAATCGTCAGACACCAACGCTTGGCCCGTTCGACCAGGAGGAGCATCAGGGCCTCGCGCAACTCGGCTGCCAGTCCGTCTTTGAGACCGGGTAGCGAGCCGGCAGGTCCCGGTTCTGGATCCCAAAGGATCAGACAGCGCAGTTTTATGGGTCCTTCGTCAACCGGCATGACCTCCGATGCTAGGAGGCCGGGCGGCACCCCTGCACCTAGCCAATTGGGCATGAGAGGGCTATGCTTGGGATGTCCGGTCAGGGAGGCTGGACACACTACGAAGAGGAGAGATTCTTCATGCGTCGCATTGTTCTAGCAACTGCCGTTGCCTTTGCCGCCTTTGCACCAACAGCTAGCGCTACCGAGCCAACACCGTTTGGCAACAGCTGTAGCGCTGCAAACGGAGTTCGTTTTTGCCCAGCAGTTGAGCTGAACCAGCGGCCAATATCTTTCGACGGCACTCCTATTGACACTGATGTAACCCTTCCTGCCACCGGCAGTGGTCCATGGCCAACGATCGTGATGATTCATGGCTATGGCGGCAGCAAGACCAGCCTGGAGTCAAACTCGGCCGCGACAGCCAACGGGATCAACAACATCAACAACGTCTCCTACGCTGCTCGCGGCTACGCAGTCATCAACATCTCCGAGCGTGGCTGGGGTCGCTCATGTGGTCACGACCCGGCAACACGCACGACCGGTTGCGATCGCGGTTACGTCCACCTGATGGACACCCGCTACGAAGCGCATGACGCCCAGTATCTGCTCGGCAAGCTTGTTGACGCTGGTATTGCTAACCCAGCTGCACTCGGCGCCCTAGGTGGCTCCTATGGTGGCGGCGCAACGCTTGAACTGGCGTATCTCAAGAACCGAATCCGCAACATCAACGGAACTTACGCTCAGTGGACCAGCCCGAATGGCACGCCACTTAGCCTGAAGGCTGGCTACGCAATGGTCCCGTGGTCAAACCTTGCATCGGCTTTGGTTCCCAATGGTCGCTACCTCGACTTCGACTCGAGGACAGCAAGCCTGTCCACCTCACCTGCAGGCGTGGCGATTGGCTCATACATCAGCGGTCTCTACCTTTCGGGCGTCAGCTCAGCTTGGTATATCGGCGCTGGCGTTGACCCTGAAGCAGACCTCACAACATGGCGCAGTCAGATCTTCGCCGGGGAGCCTTTCGGCACCAGCACTCTGGCCAATCTGAAAAAGATCAGCGACTACCACAGCGGTTACACCGTCAGTGGGACACCGGCCGCTCTTCTGATCCAGAACGGTTGGACTGATGACCTCTTCACACCAGCTGAGGCACTGCGGGTTTACGAGAGTCAGAAGGCAGCGGGCAACAAGAACGTCCGCTTGATCTTCAACGACGCAGGTCACGCTCGTTCGCAGAACAACGCGGAGACAACCGAGTACATGAACCAGCAAGGTCGCCTGTTCTTCGACAATCAACTCAAGGGCATCGCTGGCGGCATGGCGCCTGGCGCAGCAGTTGCGATGGGCATGGGTTGCGAGGGCGCAGCAAGCGGCGGTCCCTGGACTGCAACTAGCTGGGAGAAGATCCACCCTGGCGTTGTGAGCTACACGAACAAGAAGTCACAGACGATCAGCCGCAACTTGAGCCTCGTTGGTGGAGACAAGAACACTGCTCTTGCTCTCGACCCACTGACCGGGTCAGCTGGCGCCTGCGGCAAGTTGACTGACATGAAGGAGGCAGGTGTAGCTACCTACACTTTCCAGAGCAAGGGCTTCACCATGCTCGGCCT
>JAPLCH010000196.1 GCA_026392325.1 Solirubrobacterales bacterium
GATTTCGCGCTCGACTTCAACTGTGAGGTCAACAACCGAGCCTGTTGGAACAGGGGCGCGGACTGCGAATCCGTTGAGCTTGCCGGTGAGCTCTGGAAGGACAAGGCTGATTGCCTTCGCCGCACCGGTTGAGGCTGGAATCAGGTTGAGCGCTGCCGCACGGGCTCTGCGCAGGTCGGAGTGCGGCATGTCCTGAAGGCGCTGATCTGATGTGTAGGCGTGAATCGTGGTCATCAGGCCGTGCTTGATGCCAACCGTGTCCTGGAGAACCTTGGCTACTGGAGCCAGGCAGTTGGTCGTGCATGAGGCATTGGAAATGATGTGATGCTCAGCCTTGTTGTAAGTGTCGAAGTTGACGCCCAGAACAACGGTCACATCCGGGTCGCTCGCTGGAGCGGAGATGATGACCTTCTTGGCGCCAGCGGCAAGGTGCTTGGAAGCGTTCTCACGGTCTGTGAAGAATCCGGTTGACTCGATAACCACGTCAGCTCCGAGTTCACCCCATGGGAGTGCTGCCGGATCGCGCTCTGCGAGAACCTTGATCTCCGTGCCGTCAACGACAAGGTTTCCGTCCTTTACCTCAACTGTTCCCGGGAATGGCCCGAGGATTGAGTCGTAACGAAGAAGGTGAGCCAGAGTCTCCGTATCGGTCAGGTCGTTGATCCCGACCCATTCGATTGGAGCGTTCGACTTCAGAGCGGCACGAAAGACATTTCGGCCGATGCGACCAAAGCCATTGACTGCAACACGGACGGACATTGTTGGGAAAACCTTCCTGTCGGGGCGTAATCCAAATGGAGAGCCGCTCCTTATGAGTCAGAGCGACGTGCTTTGGAGCCTAGCAATGGCCCCCGCCGCCGCGCAGACTGCCTGATTGGCCTCAGGCGTTACGGTCGGTGTCACGGTGGTTTGAGTCCACCAGAAGACCATCGGTACCCATGTAGCGCTTAGTCAACGCCTCTACCGTGGCAACCGAACGGTGTCGACCGCCTGTGCACCCAACGGCAACAACCATGTGAGTCTTTCCTTCGGCCAGATAACGCGGGAGAACATGGTCCATGAATGGCAGTAGGACCTTGAAGAAATCNNNCGCGGTCGAAGCGCAGGGTCGTAATGCGGGTTCGGAAGGAAACGCACATCGAACAGAAGGTCTGCGTCTCTCGGCTGGCCATGCTTAAACCCGAAACTTTCGAAGGTCACAGCCATGCGCCCGGAGCTTGCCCCGATCGCCTCATCCCTGATCCTTCGCCGAAGGGAGGCTGCGGTGATGCCACCGGTATCAACGACAACATCAGCTCGTTCACGGATTGGACCCATGAGCTCAGCTTCGGCGGTAACGCCTTCAACGACTGAACCTGAGACGGCAAGCGGGTGTCGTCGGCGGGTCTCCTTGTAGCGAGTGATGAGCGTTTCCTCGCTGGCCTCAAGGAAAAGGACTCGAAGCGGCAGCCCTTCAGACCGGAGGTCGTCGATCACTTTCGCAAGCCCGGCAAACCATGAGCGTCCGCGTACATCACAAACGACCGCGGCCTTCTCGATCTTGGATCCCTCAAGCTTGAAGAGGTTGGCCAACGAGCCGATCATTTCCGGTGGGAGGTTGTCCACACAGAAGTAACCCTCGTCCTCGAACTCGTCAATCGCAGTGGACTTGCCAGCTCCCGAATAGCCGGTGATGATCACGAAGTCGGTCAGCTCAACACTGGCACTCTCGTCAAACCTTGCTGTTTCAGGAATTGTCGGTTCGTCCATGCCTCAAGTGTTGCGCACCCGGTCTCGGACCAGCAGCTTGTGCAGCCAGAGGTTCAGCCGTATGTCTTGTTGATGTGCGAGTGAAGGTCCCTCGCAACCTTCCCTGGAAGGCCCGGAACGGACTCAAGTTCCGCACGACTCGCGGAGAAGACGGCCTCCGCGCTCCCGAAGTAGCGCAGTAGCTGAGCTCGTCTTGTCGGGCCAACGCCCGGAAGTCCATCAAGAGCAGAGTCGGTCATCGTCTTGCTGCGACGTTTGCGGTGGTGGGTGATCGCAAATCGATGCGCCTCATCCCTGACGCGCTGGAGCAGCTGCAGCTCGGGTGAATCGTGGGGAAGCAGAATGGGATGCGACCTTCCGGGGACAAAGATCTCCTCAATGCGTTTAGCCAGGGAGATGACTGCCACTCCTTGGTCGGTGAACTTCTCAAGTGACCTGAGCCCCGCTGAAAGCTGCCCAGGGCCACCATCGATGACGATCAGGCTTGGGAGTGCCGCGAATGACTTGTCCTTCTTTGAATCATGTGGCGACACGTCGCTTTCTGACTCCCAACGCTTGAGCCGCCTGTCCAACACTTGCTCCATGGATGCAAAGTCATCGGGGGCGCCAGCGACTTCGTCGCGGATCCGAAATGACCGATAGTCCGCCTTGGAAGGGACACCTGCCTCGAACACAACCATTGAGGCGACGGTCTCGGTTCCCATCAGGTGTGAAATGTCAAAGCACTCGATCCGAAGGGGTGGCGCATCAAGCCCGAGTGCCTCGGCGAGACCGTCGAGCGATGCCGCCCTCTGTTGGCGGTTGCGCTCCGCACGAAGTCGTTCCTGCCCGAGCGCGAGCTTCGCATTCCGTTCAGCCATCTCGATCAGCTGACGGCGGTCTCCTCTTTCTCCCCCTCCCACTTCAACCCGTGAGCCACGCTGCTCGCTGAACGCAGCGGCAATGGCTGCCGCAGCTGGAGTTCCCGCAAGCTCAGGCTGGACGACAATCAACCCTGGGATGGCGCCAATCCCTTCGTAGTGCTGGACGACAAAAGCCTCGGCAACCTCTGCGACCGTCCCTCCCGCGCTGTCAAGGTAGTAGCTGAGCCGATCCGTCAGGAATCCGTCACGGACCTGCAGGACTTGGGCGTTTGCGTCCTTCTCACCAACACAGACAGCGATCACGTCGAGACTTCCTGACCCCGCGGAAATCCCCGCTACCCGCTGACGTTCGAGGACGGACTTGGCTGCCCGCAGGCCATTGCGTGCCCGAGCTGCGTCCTCGTAGCGCTGCTCCTCTGATGCAAGCTCCATGTCAGCTTGCAGCCTCTGTTGAAGCTCATCGTGGCGACCGGACAGGAAGGCAATGGCGTCCTCGATGCGCCCCCGATACTCCACTTCCTGAATCTCGCCAATGCAAGGCCCAGTGCACCGTTCAATGTGAAAGTCGAGACAGGGTGAACCGCTCCGGCGACCCGGTTCGGTCCCATCGCAGGAGCGGAACATGAATACTCGATTGAGCATCTCAACTGTCTTGAATGCCGCGCGGCTGCTGGCGAATGGGCCAAAGTAGAGCCGGTTGCGCCGGCGTTTCTCGCGAGTCATATAGACCCGTGGATACTTCTCATCAATTGAGACGCCGATGAACGGGTATGACTTGTCGTCGCGGAGGAGAATGTTGTAGCGAGGCTTGTGCCTGCGGATGAATGCCTGCTCGGTCAGGAGTGCTTCAGCCTCCGTCTGGACCACAACACATTCGATCTGGTCGACCGCGGCGATCATCTCCATCTGTCGGCGGCCAGCTGGCGCGTTGAAGTGGGAGGAGACCCTCGAGCGGATCGAGTTTGCCTTCCCGACATAGATGACCTTCCCTTCCGCATTACGGAATAGGTAGACACCGGTTTCATCCGGCAATGCCAGCCGCTGCTCGCGGATTCGTTCTCCCCGACTCTGAACACCAGTCATCTTCACTTCGACAATACGACCAACGGGTAGGCTTTGGCCCATGTCCGCCACTGATACTGAGCGTGAGTACACCGCCTACAGAACTTGCCCCCTCTGCGAAGCCACATGCGGGCTCGAACTGAAGATGCGAGGAGATCAGGTAGTCAAGGTCCGTGGCGACGAGAACGATGTGTTCTCCAAGGGCTTCATCTGCCCAAAGGGAGCATCAATCGGAGCACTGCACTCGGATCCCGACCGTCTGACCGTCCCCATGGTCAAGGACGGAGATGGGCACCGCGAAGCAACTTGGGACGAGGCCTTTGAGCGCGCGGCAGAGGGTCTTGCGCCATTCCTCTCGGGCGACCGCAATGTGATCGGCACCTACTTCGGCAACCCGAATGCCCACAACCTTTCGGCGCTCTTGTACAACAGCGTTCTGATCAAGTCGATTGGCACCAAGACACGGTTCAGCGCCAGCAGCTTGGACCAGCTGCCAAAGCAAGTTGCAAGTGGACACATGTACGGCTCAAGCCTCGGTGTCGCAATTCCCGATATCGATCGCACTGACCTGATGGTGATCATGGGCGCCAACCCCCTTGCGTCAAACGGCAGCATGATGACCGCACCTGACTTCCGAGGGCGAATCCGTGCGATCCGCGCTCGTGGCGGCCGAGTGGTTGTCATTGACCCAGCCCGGACAAGGACCGCCAAGGAAGCAGACC
>JAPLCH010000105.1 GCA_026392325.1 Solirubrobacterales bacterium
AGGTATGACGAAAGTAGGTCCATGTTGGCTGACGATAGCCGTCAGCCCCCACGCCAAGCCACACCGCCCTCTCGCCCTGCTAGATATACACATAGAACATCCGCCAACCAGCGGTCCGAAACTACTCACAGGAGACGTCAATGCCATACGAGGTACCCGCCCTTCCCTACGCCTATGACTCGCTGGAGCCGCATATAGACGAGACCACAATGCGTATTCATCACGACAAGCACCATCAGGCATATGTCGACAAGGCAAACGCCGCTTTGGACGGCACCGAGTGGGCCTCCACTCCTGTTGAGGACGTACTTAAGAACCTGAGCTCGCTTCCAGCTGACATTCAAGGACCAGTGCGCAACAACGCTGGCGGACACCACAACCACCTTCTCTTCTGGGTATCTCTCTCACCCGATGGTGGTGGAAACCCTGACGGCGAGCTTGGAACTGCGATTGACGCAGCCTTTGGTTCAGCAGACGCGCTCAGGAGCGCAATGAATGACGCCGGAGTTGCTCGGTTCGGCTCCGGATGGTCATGGCTGGTCCATGATGGAACGGGCCTCGCAGTTGTAAGCACCCCCAACCAAGACAGCCCTCTGACAGACGGCCAGACCCCACTCCTTGGCATCGACGTTTGGGAGCACGCTTACTACCTCAATTATCAGAACCGCCGCCCCGACTATCTGAGCGCGATCTGGAATGTTGTCGACTGGACGCGTGTAGCTGAGCGCTTCGCCGCCGTCTGATCAGGCGTTACGGCTAAACCGGCGACCCGCCGTGGGCGAAGACTCTTCGTCCACGAGCGGACTCGCAGCCGACTCCGCTGCAGCCTGCTCGGCCTCCATGGCAGCAAGCCTCTCAGGCGTCAGATCGTGGGCGTTCTCTGCCTCAATCTTCGCAAGCCACTCTGCGCCCTCAGCAGAGGCTGACGCATCAACGGCGATCTCTTTCGCTGTCGCATAGCGGTCTATCTCGACAAAAAGCTGATCCACCAGCTGATCCTGAGGAACCTTTCGAAGCGCCTTCCCTCTGGAAAAGATGAGCCCCTCATTCTTGGCGCCAGTGATGCCAAAGTCGGCATGTGAAGCCTCGCCAATCCCATTAACCGCACAGCCAAGCACGGCAACCTCAATGGGATCCTCATATGCCTCAAGTCGCTGTTCGATTTCAGCCACAACGCTGTCCATGTCGAACTGAAGGCGTCCGCAGGTGGGACATGCAATAAGCACGGGACCCTTCTCACGAAGCTTCAGGGCCTTGAGGATCTCCCAGCCAACCTTGACCTCCTCCTCAGCGTGAAAGGTCGAAAGGCTGATTCGAATTGTGTCTCCGATGTCATCGGCAAGCAAGGTGCCCAATCCAACAGCGCTCTTGATAGAGCCGGTCCATTTAGTCCCTGCCTCAGTGATTCCCAGATGCAGCGGGAAGTCAATTCGTTCGGAAAGAAGTCTGTTTGCAGCGATTGTGTTCGGCACATTCGTCGATTTGATCGAGACCTTGAAGTTGTCAAAATCAACCGCCTCCATGAGGTCAACAAACTCAACGGCAGCGGTCACCAGAGCTTCAACTGGATCGTTCTTTTCAAGCTCCGCCAGGTGCTTCGGCAAGGATCCAGAGTTGACTCCGATACGCAATGGCGTTCCGACCTCAGTGGCCTTCCGTGTTACTTCCCGGACCTTGTCGGGACCACCAATGTTCCCAGGGTTGATCCGGACACAGTGCGCGCCGGCATCAAGCGCCTTCAGCGCAAGAGTGTGGTTGAAGTGGATATCCGCAATTATCGGAATTGGGGATTGCTTCACCACTATCTTCAGGGCCTCAACATCCTCATCTCGAGGAACGGCCAAGCGAACTATGTCGGCGCCGGCTTCAGCGACACGCTTTACCTGTGCCATTGTCTCAGGCAGGTTGGCAGTCTCCGTCTTGGTCATTGTCTGCACGGCCACTGGGGCGCCGCCGCCAATCAGCACACCGCCCACATCTATCTGTCGCTTGGAAGCCATCTGATGATCAGTCTACGAGGCCGCCGCTCGTAACGCGGGTTGTGCGCGACACGTGGGAAGAATCAGGAGTAAAGCTCTTCAATCTCGGCCGCATACTTCTCGGCAATCGG
>JAPLCH010000159.1:0-2790 GCA_026392325.1 Solirubrobacterales bacterium
AACGAGCTCGCTGCGCTGGCGGTCGGAAAGTCCGCCGACAGTCTTGCTGGGCGAGATGCGGCACTGGACAAGAGCTTTGTTTGCCTTGACACGGCCAACCTTGGGTACCGCGAGGAGAAGATCCAGAACCTTGGCGGTCATCAGCCACTCAGCCGGCGACTCAATCTGCGTGTAGACCTTCACACGTCCAGCCTTGAGATCACGCTTCAGTTTGGCCCTCTTGCCGCGGATCTCGTTTGCCAAAGCAAGAGCATCCATCCGCTGGCTGCGGGAGCGACCTGGTGTGTCGATTGAGCTGCTTGTGTCCCCGGAAAAATTCATGCGATTGGGCATCCTACATAGAAGTTGGCATCACGTAGCGTGACCCCCGGCGGAAGAGCATCTGACCCTCACCTAAAGGGTGTAGAAAGACGGTCAGAAACTGGTCTGAATGGCAGCAAGCTCAGCACTAATCCGAGCCCCAGCACGTGGGTCTCTAAAGCTTTCAGTGCCAACAGCGACGAGGGCAGCACCAAGGCTCAGCATCTGGGCTGCGGCGCTGCCCGAGTCAACACCACCCATCCCGATGACGGGAACAGAGACGGAGTCGCAGACGCTCGCAAGCTGTGACATTGCAACTGCACGAATGGCTGGCCCGGAGACTCCGCCCGTCCCTCCCCCGAGCCATGGCTCCCTGGTGATCGGATGCAGGGGAAGACCCCGGAGTGTGTTGATCATCGATACAGCATCAGCACCGGCGGCCTCCGCAGGCTTGGGCACCTCGGCTGGGTCAGTCGCGTTTGGAGTGAGCTTGACAATCAATGGGAGCTTGGTCAGCGGACGCACCGCAGCGACAGTCCCTGAACACTCCCTCGGGTCAGAACCAACAATGGTTCCCGTCTCCACATTGGGACAGGAAACATTCAGCTCAATCCCCGAGACACCCTCTTGCTCGTTCACGGCTTCTACAAGTGTTTTCAGTTCTTCCCTGTTGAAGCCCATCACATTCACTATCAACGGGACAGGAAGTGCAACGAGTTGAGGAAGATCCTCCTCAGTCCAGCGCTTGAGCCCCTTGTTTGGCAGGCCAATCGAGTTGATCAGGGACACCGGGGCCTCCCAGAGACGCGGCGGCCGGTTCCCTTCACGAGGATCGACCGTGATCGTCTTCGTGACGTGAGCACTGAAGGGGAACTCAGTGAAGACGGTCTCGCCAAACGCACGCCGTGCAGCAAGAGGGTCAAATGTGCCCGACGCGTTTATGACCGGGCCAGAGAGCTCAATGCCGCAGAAGTTGATGCTCACTTGGGGTCAACTCTCCCCGTGGAAGAAACCCCGTTAAGTGAGTTGCCGGCCAGGACAGGACCATCCACACAGAGACGAATAATTCCATCCTTAGTCTCAACGGCGCAGCCGAAACATGAACCGAAGCCACATGCCATCGGGGACTCAAGGGCCAGCCAGGAATCAATCTGGGCTTCGTCACAGAGGGAGCGCACTGCGTCAAGCATTCCTGGTGGTCCGCAAGCAAACACCTCAGAGGGTTCGCTCAACATGGCCGACTTGAGGGGGCCGATCACGGAACCATGGATACCGGTCGAACCGTCGTCGGTTGTCACGATTGCGTCAGGCTAGGCAGCTGCAGCCTCGGCGTACTCCGAGGATCGGAACCCCAAGACCAAGTCGAAGCCCACCGAACGACTTACGAGCAGCTCTGCAAGCGCAAGTACAGGAGCCAGGCCGATGCCTCCGGCCACAAGCACCGGACGTTTGCCCTCAGTGGGGTCCGGAAAGCCGTTCCCAAGCGGGCCGACGAGATTCAGCATGTCGCCCTCTGCCGGATGGAGACGAACCCCACTTGCCCTGAGCCATGAGCATGTGAAACTGCGCTGGCCGAAGCTGCTGGCCATCGGGATCGATGACCGTCAGAGACGTGTATTTGCCGAGCATACGCTTGGCAGCAATCGGGACTGCCCTCCGCCCAAATGGCGCAGTGGGTCGCTCGTCGCTCAAGCGCGAACCTCTCTGTGCATGTCCTGCAGGGCGATGACATCGGGAGCACTCCCGCGTGCAGCAGCTATTGCCCGAGCCGCGGCAAGACCTCCGGCCATGGTCGTGATGCACGGAATGCCCCTGCCGATAGCAGCAGCCCGGATCTCCCAGCCGTCAGCCCTAGCTCCAGAACCAGTCGGCGTGTTCACCACCAGTCCAACCTCCCCCGCTTCAATCAGGTCCACAACATGCGGCTAGCCCTCTGGAATCTTGTTGATTGGATGCGCTGGTATTCCCATTCGGGAAACAGCCTCGGCGGTTCCCCGCGTAGCGATCACCCTGAAGCCAAGATCATGGAGCTGACTGGCCAGAGCGCCAGCAAGCACCTTGTCTCCCTCGCTTACTGAGAGGAACACGGCACCTCCCTGTGGAAGATGAGCTCCGGCTGCTGATTGGGCTTTGGCGAAGGCGGTTGGAAAATCCTTCGCGATGCCCATCACTTCGCCCGTGGAACGCATCTCCGGACCCAGAAGCGCATCTGCCCCCGCGAATCGATCAAAGGGAAGAACTGCCTCTTTGACACAGACGTAGTCGCCGAGTGGCTCCTCAGGTAGGTCAAGCTGAGCAATCGTTTCTCCAAGCATCAGGCGACACGCAAGTCGAGCCAGGGGAAGTCCAATCGCCTTGCTCACAAACGGAACGGTCCGTGAGGCCCTTGGGTTTGCCTCAATTACATAAAGCTCACCCTTGAAGACAGCAAACTGCACGTTCAGGAGTCCTATAACGCCTAGCTCCTGGGCAAGTCCAGTGGTCT
The DNA here is from genome assembly GCA_026392325.1 of Solirubrobacterales bacterium. Classification (GTDB taxonomy): domain Bacteria; phylum Actinomycetota; class Thermoleophilia; order Solirubrobacterales; family Solirubrobacteraceae; genus WLNJ01. The sequence continues at coordinate 2,786 of JAPLCH010000159.1, forward strand.
GTTCA
>JAPLCH010000159.1:2831-5768 GCA_026392325.1 Solirubrobacterales bacterium
TCGAGCATCGCTCCTGAGAGCGAGTGCGGCGGAAGTACGCAGGCGGAATCGCCAGAGTGAATGCCTGCCTCCTCAACGTGCTGCATGATCCCGGCGATCCAGACGTTCTCACCGTCACAGAGAGCGTCCACGTCGATCTCAACTGCATCCTCAAGGAAACGGTCGAGGAATATCTCCTTGCCCCCTCCATGCACGCTGACACCTGTGCGCTCTAGATATGACGCGAGGGCAGCATCGTCATAGACGATCTCCATCGCCCGGCCGCCAAGTACATAGCTGGGCCTGACCAAAAGTGGGTAACCAACCGTGCTCGCAACCTCCAAGGCACCTTCAGGGCTTGTTGCAGTGGCATACGCCGGCGCCTGATACCCGAGACGGTCAAGCAGGGGGCCAAATCGACCCCTGTCCTCAGCGAGGTCAATCGAGTCAATGCTTGTTCCCAGAATCTTGATCCCTCGAGCCTCAAGTCCAGCTGCAAGACGAAGTGGGGTTTGCCCACCAAATTGAACGATCACTCCGCGCGCCTTCTCGTGCTCACAGATTGCCGCAACATCTTCAAGGGTCAGCGGCTCAAAGTAAAGCCGGGTGGAAGTGTCGTAGTCGGTTGAGACCGTCTCCGGGTTGCAGTTGACCATGACGGCATCGATATTCGCATCCTTAACCGCCTGGGCTGCGTGAACGCAGCAGTAATCAAACTCAATCCCCTGCCCAATCCGATGCGGTCCCGAACCGAGGATGACGACAGCCTCACGGTCGGTGCCAATTGCCTCGTGAGCTGGGCTGCCATCTGGCTTGGGTTGCTCCCATGAGGAGTAGAAGTAAGGGGTCTCAGCCTCAAACTCCGCAGCACATGTGTCTACCGCTCGGAAGGTGCGTACAAGTCCTTCGCTCTCCGGCGAGATGTCCTTGGCTACCTCAGCGAGCTCGGTGATGAACCACATTTCAATCTCGGTCTCCTCTGCAATGCGCTGAGCCGTCACTCCCCTTCGCAACGCTTCCAGAATCGCATCGAAGCGCTCTGGCCCTGGAGTTGTCACCAGCAGCATGAGCTCGCCTTCATCCTCAGGGAAGACTGGGATTGAGTCGAGCTCCCTTGACCGCAGCGCCTTGGAGAAGGCCTGCTTGAAGTCGGCACCAAGGGCCATAGCCTCCCCAACGCTCTTCATGTGTGTTGTCAATTCCGTATCGGCACCAACAAACTTCTCGAAGGCGAACCTCGGCCACTTGACGACCACATAATCGAGCACAGGCTCAAAGCTCGCGGGTGTCTTCAGAGTGATGTCGTTGGGAATCTCTTCAAGCGTGTATCCGACTGCCAGCCTCGCCGCAATTTTGGCGATCGGGAAGCCGGTTGCCTTGCTCGCGAGGGCTGATGAACGCGAAACTCGCGGGTTCATCTCAATAACGACTATCTCCTCGGTCTCCGGGTTCACAGCAAACTGAACGTTGGAGCCACCAGTCTCGACACCTACGGCCCTGATCACAGCTATGGATTGGTCCCGAAGCTTTTGGTACAGCGGGTCGGTGAGGGTCTGTTGCGGAGCGACGCAGACCGAGTCACCAGTGTGAACACCCATCGGGTCAAGGTTCTCGATCGAACAGACGATCACGACGTTGTCAGCGTGGTCGCGCATCACCTCCATCTCAAACTCGCCCCAACCGATTACCGATTCGTCGATCAGCACCTGGCTGATTGGCGAGGCATCCAATCCTCCCTTGACAATTCGCTCGAAGTCTTCCTGGGTGTATGCGGCACCTCCGCCGCGTCCGCCGAGGGTGAAAGCTGGCCGGATAATTATCGGAAGTCCGATCTCCACCATGGCCTCACGGGCCTCAGCCATGTTCGTGGCAATTGCACTCCTCGGCACCCTGAGGCCCGCCTTGAGCATCGTCTGCCGGAACATGTCGCGATCCTCTGCCCTGTGAATCGCGTCGTAGTTGGCGCCAATCAGTTCAACGCCGTAGCGCTCAAGGGTCCCATCCTCATGCAGGCTTTTTGCGAGGTTCAATGCTGTTTGGCCGCCAAGCGTTGGCAGGATCGCATCAGGACGTTCCTTCTCAATAATCCGAGCCACCGTCTCCGGAAGGAGTGGCTCAATATACGTAGCATCCGCGAAATCTGGGTCGGTCATGATCGTCGCCGGATTGGAATTGACAAGGACGATCTCGTAACCCTCCTCGCGGAGGACCTTGCAAGCTTGGGTTCCCGAATAGTCGAACTCAGCCGCTTGGCCAATGACAATTGGCCCTGATCCGAGAATCATGATTCGTTTGATGTCGTCGCGGCGTGGCATCAGATCTTTTCTCCTGCCAGTTCATTGAGGAATCGATCGAACAGATGCTCGGCGTCATGGGGGCCTGGCCCCGCCTCAGGGTGATATTGAACGGTTGAACAGCGCGCCTCCGGGAGCGAAAGCCCCTCGACTGTCCGGTCGTAGAGGCTCACATGGGTGAGCTGCGCATTGCCAAAGTCGGTATCCCAAGCAACCGCCACATCTGTGTCAACGGTTGTAGACCCGCCCGGGCCTTTGACTGCAAAGCCATGGTTCTGGGATGTGATCTCAACCTTGCCGGAAATCAGGTCCTTGACTGGATGGTTCGCTCCACGATGTCCGAATGGAAGCTTCCATGTATCAAGCCCGACTGCGCGACAGAGAAGTTGATGCCCAAGGCAGATGCCATATACGGGACGGTGACCAATCAGTCCTCGAACGTTCCCAACGATTGATTCAAGAGCTGCTGGATCGCCCGGGCCATTCGCCAAGAAGTAGCCATCAACCTCACGAGCCTTCAGCTCATCCGCAGTGACAGTGCACGGGTGCAGTTCAAGGGTTGCGCCACGTTCGCGAAGTTTGCTCACGATCGAGTCCTTGATTCCTGTGTCGATCACGGCCAGGCGGATCGCTGGACCGTCCCCAAGCGGCCCCAATTCCACCA
>JAPLCH010000208.1 GCA_026392325.1 Solirubrobacterales bacterium
CCGGTGTTACAGAGCTTCGCGACGAGCTTGTGGCAGCTGGAATTGAGCTTCGCTCCACCTCCGACTCAGAGCTGATGGCAGCACTCCTCTCAACCCATCCCGCCGAGACGCTTGAAGATGCAGTCGTGGACGTACTTCCGCGCTTGAGTGGAGCATTCTCAACAGTGGTCCTGACCAACGAAAGTGTCGTGGCGTTCCGTGACCCACTTGGAATCCGCCCACTTGTCCTCGGCATGATCGACGGGAACTACTGCGTTGCCAGCGAAAGCTGCGCCTTCGACATTATGGGCGCCGAATACCTGCGTGAGGTAGAGCCGGGAGAGGTTGTGACCTTGGTGCCCGGTGGGATTAGAAGCCGCATGGCGGTTGAAGGCGGGCGGAGGGCGTTCTGCCTCTTTGAATACATCTACTTCGCCCGTCCCGACTCACGCATGGGCGGCACAGTGCTGCAGGCCGCGCGAGGACGCATGGGGGAAATTCTCGCCCGTGAGGCACCGGCGGATGCGGACCTTGTGATCGCCGTTCCGGACTCTGGCAACCCTGCAGCCCGCGGTTACGCACGCGCCAGTGGTTTGCCTCAGGACGATGGTTTCGTGAAGAACCGTTACGTCGCCAGGACATTTATTGAGCCAGGCCAAGCGTTGCGCAAGCACGGCCTGCGGATGAAGTTCAACCCCCTTCCGGAGATCGTTGCCGGGAAGAGACTTGTGGTTGTGGACGACTCAATTGTTCGCGGCAACACAACACGCCAGATCATTGAAATGCTCCGCGTTGCTGGAGCAAGCGAGGTGCATTTGCGGATCAGCGCACCGCCGATCCGCCATCCATGTCACTTCGGGATTGACATGCCCACGCGTGAAGAAATGGCCGCGCACAACAAGACTGTTGACGAGATCGCCAAGGACCTTGGCGCTGACTCACTCGCGTACATCTCCCTCGAGGGCGTATATGAGGCGATCGGCGGCGAGCGAGCCACACACTGCGATGCGTGCTTCACCGGTGATTACCCAGTCGGCGGCGAGCAGTCCACGGGCAAGTTTGAGCTCGAGCCTGCAGACACGCCTGCGTGACCGACGCCGCAAGTCAGATCGTCAGGGGCCTTGAGCGATTCGGCCATGCCGATTTCCGCCCAGGACAGCGTGAGGCGGTAGAAGGAGCACTCGACGGCAAGGATGTAATTGCAGTCATGCCTACAGGAGCTGGAAAGTCCCTTTGCTACCAGCTCCCAGCCCTGACTTCTGAGGGCCTGACGCTCGTGATCAGTCCTCTTGTCGCACTGATGGATGACCAGATCAGCTCACTTGAAAAAATCGCACCCGGCGAAGTGGCGGCCGTTCACGGACTCAAGGACCCCGAAGACAATGACCAGGCGTTGGAGGATGCGGCCAGTGGCAAGCTGAGGCTCCTCTACCTCGCCCCCGAGCGGTTGGCCAACAGCAGGGTTGCTCGCGCCATCCAATCAGCGACAGTTGAGCGAGTCGTTGTTGACGAGGCTCACTGCGTTTCGTCTTGGGGACATGACTTCCGTCCCGACTACTTCCGCCTTGGCGAGGCAGCCCGCAGGCTTGGGGCAGCAAATATCTCCGCCTTCACTGCGACTGCAACACCGAGGGTCGCTGAGGACATTGCGATCCGACTGGGACTCAAGGATGCAGCCGTGGTCAGGACGGGCTTCGACCGTCCGAACATTTCCTTCACAGTTGTCACCTGTGACGGGAGTTCGGATGAGCAGGCAAGGTTGCTCAGAGTCCTTGACGATCCTTCAAGCAGACCGGCCATTGTTTATGCGGGAACACGCAAACAGGCCGATGCAATGGCACCAATGCTGTCCAAGAAACTTGGGGTCAGAGCAGAGGCCTACCACGCCGGTCTTGAACGGAAGAAGCGCGGGGCGGTGCAGACGCGCTTCATGACTGACAAGACGGAAATTGTCGTCGCCACGAACGCTTTCGGGATGGGAGTCGACAAGGCGGATGTGCGAACCGTCGTTCATATTTCTGTCCCGGGCTCACTGGAGGCCGTCTATCAAGAAGCCGGCCGCGCAGGTCGAGATGGACTTCCTGCCAGGGCAGTCCTGCTTGCCGAGCCGCGTGACCGCAGTCTGCATGTGCATTTCATCAAGAGCGCTGCAGTTGAGGATGAGCAGCTGAAGGCGGTCTTCAAACTTCTCAAGAATGCTGCTGATGAGAACGGCCTCGCCCGGATTCCTGCGCGGTCAGCGTCACGCGCGTGTGCGGGAGGACAGGAGCGTGCCACGGCGGCAATCGGCCACCTTGCCTTTGCCGGCGCGATCGCTCCGATTCCAGCCCCACCGAATGAGATCGCTGCGCGAATCACAGGCGGCTTCGACGGTGAAGCGCTCTCACGCGCCCGCGCTGCTGCCGCTGATGCCCAGAAACTCAGATGGCAGCGTTACAACGACGTGTGGGGATTTGTGGACAGCGAGGGATGTCGACGCCGGGACATCCTGACTCACTTCGGTGACAAAAGAGAACCTTCCCCAGAAGGTCCGTGCTGTGATCGTTGTGACCCCACACTTGTTCCCAAGGGTGCGTCGGCCAAGGCGAAGGCTGCGGCCAAGGCCAGCGGCTCCGGCGGTGTAGCGGTCGTGCTTTCAACTGCAGACGCTGGCGAGCTTGCGGAGGCAATAATTGCGACTGTGACTGAAGCCCAGCCAACAATTGGCCGCACACGCCTTGGCGAGATCCTCCGTGGCTCCCGGGGCAAGGCCCTTGTTGGAAGTGGGCAGGATCAGCGCCCTCAGTACGGGCGGTTTGCATCACTGAGCCACAATTCAATCCTTGCGCTTGCGGATGAGATGCTCGGTGACGGGCGGCTGAAGTCAACCGGCGGCAGGTTCCCCAAGCTGGCCCTTCCATGAACGCCGATCTCAAACGGATCGCCGTACTTGCTTCTGGAGAGGGCACCAACTTCCAGGCACTGCTTGATGGAGTTCATGGGCAGGACGGACTAGAGGTTGTGGCGCTGGTTGCGTCAAAGCCCGGTATTCCCGCGCTTGACCGGGCTGCCAAGGCGGCTGTGGAAAGCGTCGTCTTCGCTCGACCCGATTTTGAGGGGGACCGTGAAGCGAGAGATCGGGCGATGGCCGCGTGGCTCCTTGACCGCAATGTCGGGCTCATCGTCACTGCCGGTTGGATGGAGCTCCTGACATCAACATTTCTTGACTCGTTCAAGGATCACGTTGTGAATGTGCACCCGTCACTGCTCCCGGACTTTCCTGGCATGGACGCAGTGGGCCAAGCCGTCGCCGCAGGAGCAGAGCGAATTGGCGTCACCGTTCACTTGGTTGATGAGGGTGTGGATACGGGGGCGGTTCTCCTCCAGGAAGGCGTCCCACTCCCTGTTGGGACTACAGCGGAGCAGGCCGCCCAGCTGACCCGCCCGATTGAACACCGTCTGCTCCCAGAAGCGGTCAGGCAGCTGGCCAGTGGCCGCCTCCCATAGGATCGGAGCAGACCATGAGCAACCACAA
>JAPLCH010000231.1 GCA_026392325.1 Solirubrobacterales bacterium
AGCGCGCTACCAAGCTGCGCCACGCCCCGATAGGTGGATCCTACGGATCCGAGCGCTCGAAGGCTTTGGAGTGCCACACTCCCACCCAATGATGAGCAAACTTGACCGGGCACATCAGGGGTATCTCCTTGCCGTTCTAGCGGCCATTCTGTTCTGCGGAAACGGTGCAATGTCAAGGCTTTTGCTTGATGGCGGGATGCCTGCTGTGCGTCTCTCAGGCCTTCGAGTTCTCATCACCTTCGTCGCTCTGCTGGCTTGGTTGTTGGCGACCGACCGGCACGGCCTGAGCGCACGCAAGAAAGATTTACCCCGCCTTGTCGGGTTTGGGATTGGTGGCCTCGCTCTTGTCAACCTCGGCTACTTCATCGCAATTGAGAGGCTCGGAGTTGGCGTTGGACTGACGCTCGAGTACATGGGTCCAATCCTGCTGCTCGTCTGGCTCAGAGTTCGCTACCGCCGCGATGTTCCACCTCGAGTCTGGGCCGCAGCAGCTCTCGCCCTGCTTGGTTGCTTTCTGGTCGTTGAAGGCTGGAAGCTTGGATCACTTGACCTCTTTGGCCTGGCTGGCGGCCTTTCAGCAGCCGTCGGATTTGCCGTCTACGCCTGGGGAGCTGAGCGCTCAGGACACACCTACCGCCCCGGCACAACCCTCCTCTACTTCTCAGGTGCGGCAACAATCTTCTGGCTGGTTGCAACACCCCCATGGACCTATTCATGGACCGCGCTCTCAAGCCCAGCGAACATCGGGGCGGCAGCCTACGTGGGATTGGTCGGGACCTTGGGGGGCTTCGCATGCGCGTTTGCAGCGGTTCAACGCATCCCGGCTGCCCGGGCCTCCGTCGTGATGACATTGGAACCCGCTCTCGCCGCTTTGATCGCATGGCCTGCCCTAGGGGAGGTCCTTTCCCCCATCCAGATCATCGGTGGAGCAGTAGTCCTGACTGCTGTCATGTGGATCCAAGGGCAACGACAGGCAGGGCCGGAGGAACAAGCCCCACCGTTCCCAGCCTCCAGGAAAAACGTTGGCGAGGCCAACGACCAGCAAGTTGGGTAGCCTCGCGCCTCATGGGAAAAGTTGAACCACTCAGAGCACTCCACTACGACCTTTCCGTAGTCGATGGCCTCCAAGCCGTTGTAGCCCCTCCGTATGACGTGATTGATGCGGAAGGAAGGGCTGCGCTTGTCAGCCAGTCGCCGAACAACATTGTTGTCCTTGACCTCCCACAAGGAGATGATCCGTACGCCACAGCGGCATCCACACTTCAGGAATGGATCGCAAACGGCGTCCTGGTTCGCGATGACCAGCCAGCGCTCTGGGCAGTCGAACAGGTCTACGAGGCTCCAGGTGGTGGGGGAAGCCTGACCCGCCGGGGTTTTCTCTCCCGGATGGCCGTCGAGGAATACGGACGTGGCCGCGTCCTGCCACATGAGCGCACACATGCCGGTCCCAAAGAGGACCGACTGCGTCTCACAAGGGCCACGGCAGCCAACCTCTCACCGATCTTTGCCCTCTTTGGCGACCCCGACGGTCAGGCAAGCGCAGCA
>JAPLCH010000226.1 GCA_026392325.1 Solirubrobacterales bacterium
AAAAAGATCGACGCGACGCAGTGGAACCAACTTGACGGGTTCTCCCCCGGTTCAACGCTGATCGCCAGTGCCGATTGCCTTGACCCGTCACACAGCAACATCAACGGGGTCACAAACCCGGGCGGCTACGCCAGCGCGAACGCTGGCGCGATCGTCTTTGACATTAAGTCGCCCACACACCGCTGGCCCATCTTCGGGGAAATTGACTCCCAGGCAGACACGCGCGCCCAAGCAGATCTTCTGATCAGGCCGCTTGTCAACTTCACAGAAGGCCACACCTACGTGGTGGTTCTGCGCAACATCAAGAATTCAAGCGGTACCGCGTGCGCCCCAAGCACTCATTTCAAGGAGCTTCGGGACAGCAAGGCGATGGGCGAAGTGATGAAGCGCGTCTCCGAGTACGCCCCGATCTTCAAGTCGATCAAGACCGCTGGGATCGACCGCAAGACCGTCTTTCTGGCTTGGAAGTTCACTGTTGCAAGCTCGAACAGCCTTGCCGGCCGCCTTCTCTCCATGCGTGATCAGGCATTCAAGGCCCTCGGCGACACGAACCTCAAGGACCGCGTTGTTGCAGGGCGCTCACCAGCGTTCACGATCACATCGGTTGAGAACTACACCTCAGAGGAAAACCCGTACCTAATCCGCCGCGTGTACGGAACGATTGATACCCCTTGTTTCCTGAAGCTCAACGGCTGTGGTGCAGGCTCCTTCCTGAATCTCGACTCGAAGGGCCTCCCCAAGCAGACTGCCGGGTCCAACATTGACCATGCTCCATTCGTCTGCAACATCCCGCGCAGCGTGTCCAACGGGACCACCGTTCTCCAGAAGGCGTTCTCTGTCCTTTACGGGCATGGCCTTGTAGGCAACTACCAAGCCATCACCCGCAACTCTGCCTATGCGATTGCCGGCAATGACTACGGAAATGTGTTCTGCGGTCTTGACTGGCAGGGCATGTCCAGCAACGACGTCAACTGGATTGGCCTGGGAATCCTTCCCGACCTTTCAAACTTCGGAACGCTTCCAGACCGCCTCCAGCAGGCCCACCTGAACTATCTGCTGCTCGCCCGAGCACTTATCCATCCGAACGGTCTGGGCGCCAATGCGGCATTCAAGTTCGGTGGAGTCACGTCGCTCGGAACAAACGTTGGTTTCAGCGGTGACAGCCAGGGAGGCATTCTGGGCGGCACGACAATGGCCGTCTCTCCTGACTTCAAGAACGGATCACTTGGCGTTCCGGGCATCAACTACTCAACACTTTTGGACCGTTCGGTTGATTGGCCGGAGTACGGGGCGATCATGTACAACAGCTATTCCAAGGGGAATGAGCGTCCGCTCCTGATGGCGCTCATCCAGCAGCTCTGGGATCGCGGTGAGGCTGATGGTTACGCCCAGCACATTGGTCGCAACCCGCTGCCAAATACTCCCGTCAACTCCGTGCTGCTCTTGCCGGCGTTTGGCGATCACCAGGTCACGAACTTGGCGGCTGAGGTCTACGCGAGGACAATCAACGCGAAGCTCCGCACTCCGGCATTGACCATTGGTCGCGGAAATCCATTCCAGATGTTCTGGGGAATCACCGACGGCGGCGCGAGCTCATTTAGTGGCAATGCCATGTTGATGATGGATTCCGGCCCCTGCCGCCCAAGCCTCATCGTCTGCACGCTTGGTACGCCAGCGCCACCAACCACCAACCTTCCTCCACCCATCGGCAACGACCCGCATGGACTCGGCGGCGGCACAGTGGAGATCAGGCGGCTCGTGAGCGCGTACATTCGAACTGGCTCGCTTCCAAGCAGTTGCAGTGGCCTGCCATGCGGAATTGGAGAGTGGGTCCCCGGCCTTTAGCCGCGGGACTCTGGGGCGCTAGGCCGACCCCGTAAGGATCAGGCCCAGCAGGGCCATCCCGACGATTGCTGCACCGGTGCCAACAAGTGCGCCGGTGCGTCGCCCTGGCTCTGCGAGTGCCTCAGGAAGCAGGTCGGCGGCAACGAGCGCGAGCATTGCCCCGGCCGCGAATCCAAGTGACCAAGGAAGCAAAGTGTGGATCTGTTCAACGAGCAGATACGCGGCCACAGCACCAATTGGCTGCGGAACGCTTGTACCTACAGCGGCCCAGAACTGACGGGACTTCGAGTAGCCAGCTTGGGCCATTGGTATTGCCGTTGCGGTCCCCTCTGGAATGTTCTGAATTGAGATCGCAATGAACACGAAGAGGCCGAGGTTAGCCGCCGTTGCAGCCCACGCAGAACCGAGCGCGAACCCTTCCGGGAGGCTGTGCACAAAGAGCACGGCGAAGACGAGGATTGACCGTTTGGCGTGTTTGCCAATGGGTTCGTGGCGCTCCTCGCGGTCTCGCAATGCCCGCTGGGCGCCAAGCAGGAAGGCAACTCCCAGAACAAACCCAATGGTGACTGGCAGGTACTTGGCCTGATCAAGCGGTTCAACAAGCAGCCCGATTGAGGCGGCGACCATCACCCCTGCCGTAATCCCAAGCAAGAGGGGCTGATGGCGGCGAACCCGCTCAACCCCAATCCAGCCAACGGGAAGGGCGCCAAGGCCTGTAGCCAAGGCGGTTACCACTCCAACGACAAAGACTTCAAAGAGGGCCACGCAGCAAGGCTAAAGCCCACCGCGGCCCAAGCCAACCAACTCAAGCCAGCAGTTGATCAACCACCAACATGTTCAGAGGGAGCGTCGGATGTCGTCATCGGCGAAGGCCGAGGGCAATGCCGACGATCCCCCCAGCCAACCAACTCAAACCAGCAGTTGATCAACCACCAACTCGTTCAGAGGGAGTGTCGGATGTCGTCATCGGCGAAGGCCGAGGGCAATGCCGACGATCCCCCCAGCCAACCAACACAAACCAGCAGTTGATCAACCACCAACTCGTTC
>JAPLCH010000205.1:0-25536 GCA_026392325.1 Solirubrobacterales bacterium
TCCACGGCTGATTGACCTGTCGGAGGATGCGCTCCCGCCGCAGGATGATGGCGACGGGGAAAACGCGTTCTACTTCGACCCGGTCGATCCAGAAGCATGGTTGGTTGCTGAGCGGATCCTCACAACCCTTGGGGCTCCAGCAGCTTGGATCCCAGTTGCCCTCCCCAGCCCGAACCGTTTGGGCGCAGACGAACTGACCGCTATCGCTCAAGAGCGTGGTCTGTTGACGGTCAAGCCTCCGGCAAGCTGGCTTGGCTCAGAGAAGATCAACTCGCATGAGGCCCTTCTTGCCACCACCTTTGCGCGTCAGGCAGGCAAGACCGTGGCTTTCGCGCTGGCCCTGATGCGCCAGTGCTGGTGTGGCGGTCGGGACCTTGCTGACCGGAACACCGTCCTGCTTGCCGGGGCCGCATCTGAGATCCACCCCAACGCCTTGGAGAAGGCATTTGGCCTTAAGTCACTTGCAGCAGAGCTTGATCGGGCAACCGCCTCGGCAGTCGACTTCGGAGTTATAAGCCTGCCGACCATCCGGATTGGGACGGAGCTGTTCACAGGAGACTCAGGCTTGGATGAAGCCGCGGAGGCCCTCCGCTCATGAACTCAGTCAAGGCCCAGTCCGCCTATCGCGTGAATGTGATCCATGGCTCTCCGGGCCCAGCGTTCTTAGCTCTGCCAGGCCGCGTTGACCAGGTCGAAATGGTTGAAGTCGCAACGAACGAAACGGTGCTGTTCTGGGAGGGCAAGCCGATTGAAGCTGCGCGCCTTGCGAAGGCCCTCAAACGTGACCTGCGGAATCTGGCGCCTGACGAGATGCGCCACGCATGGCTGAGCGAAGTTGATCCGCCGAACCCTTCCTAGGGTCCGACGGATCATCACTTCACATCTGCCTGTCTGCGACTAGCCCCGTGGGAGCCAGCGTGGTGGCCAGTGGTTGTGGCCACTGCCCCAATAGTCATCGTCACCGGACTGATCGGACACGGCAACCGCATCCGCGATCACCTCGCCGTCAGCATCAGTGTGGACAACTGTTGCTACCTGGTCGCCTTCACTCAAGTCAGCGAGCTGACATGCGCTGGCGTCCACAACTTCGATTGTGCCGTCTGCCTTTTGGAGACCGAACGCTCCCCAACCAGCGTCAATCCAGGCAACTTCGCCCTCAAGGTGACGGGCTGTTCCTGACAAGGCACTGATCGCCTCTGCCGTTCCGTCAGCGTCGGCATCGGCGAGGAGAACCTCGTCGCCACGCTTCAGGCTCGTGAGCGAATCCACTGGCGCGATATACGTTCCTCGCGTTCCATCTGCCTTCTGGATCATCACCTTTGATGCGGTCCGGTTCAGCGCAAGGATCGTTCCGATCACTGGAGCTGGAGCACATGTCGTGGTGACTCCGCCGATGATCACTGAGAGTGGCGTTCCATCAGTCGTCAGAGCGGTCTTGTGACCTCGACGATTGACGATCTTCGCCCGGATCCGCGTTGCTTTCGCGCGGCCCTTGGCAGAGATGACTTTGCCTCCCGAGACAACGATCTTGCTGCCTCCGCGGACGCCGCGTGGCGCCTTGCGTTTCAGCTTGACGCGCTTGACGCGGCCGTGGGCAGCGACAACGCTGACTCCCTTACCACCGCGATCAACCTTGATTACAACCCCGCTGGACCGGGTTGCGCGCGCATCTGCGGAAGCGACCGGCAATACCGCCACCGCGCAGGCCGCACCGGCCATCGCGAGTTTTGTCTTGAACATTGTTGACTCCTCCGACTTGCATGGGAACAGCAGACTTTTTGTCTGCACGAGCCACCCTGTCGCTGCGCGAGTAAAGACTGAGTCAGTACGGGACAAAACCTAACCTTGGGACTACTTTCACATTCCCCACAGGAACCACCGCTACGCTCATTTCAATGAGTCCTCGAGAACCAGAGAGCGCAGTTCCGGGAAGACCGGCGCTGGGCCCACTCCCGGACGCAGAGGCCGCAGCGGAATGGCTTGCGACGATGATGCTCGTTCGCCGCTTTGAGGAGCGGGCCGGCGAGTCATACACGCGAGCGAAGGTTGGTGGTTTCCTCCACCTTGCGATTGGAGAGGAGGCCGTGGTTGTTGGTGCAGCCCGGGCCTTGAAGCCCACCGACTGGCTGATCTCGACATACAGGTCACACGGCCACGCGCTTGCGCGTGGAACCAAGCCCGAGGCCGTGATGGCCGAGCTTTACGGAAAAGCAACGGGCAGCTCCGGCGGCCGAGGCGGCTCAATGCACATCTTTGACCTTGAAAAGCGGTTCATGGGCGGTTGGGGAATCGTCGGCGGCAATGTGCCGATCGGGGCTGGATTCGCACTTCAGAGTTCATACCGGGGCAATGATGAGGTCACGCTTTGCGTCCTTGGCGATGGAGCCACAAATCAAGGCACCTTCGCTGAGACCCTCAATATTGCGGCACTCTGGGGCCTTCCCATCGTCTTCCTGGTCGTCAACAACAGGTTTGGCATGGGCACCTCAATCGAACGCCACTCCGCAGTAACCGACCTGGTCCGCAAGGGAGCAGGCCTTGGGGTTGATGGCCTTAGGTGTGACGGAATGGACATTGCCGCAACTCAGGCCGCTATCTGCGAGGCAGTCGAGATCGCGAGAAGCGAACAGCGCCCAATGCTGGTGGAGGCAATGACCTACCGGTTCCGTGGCCACTCAATGGCTGACCCAGAGAAGTACCGCAGCAAGGAACAGGTTGACGAGTGGAAGCTGCGTGATCCGATTCCCGCATTTGGCAAGAGGCTCATCGAGGAAGGCGTTCTCGACACGGCAGCAATAGAGGCGATGGATACGGCAGCGCTTGCCGCAGTTGACGCAGCTGTGAAGTTCGCCGACGAGTCGCCCGTCCCCGGCCCGGAAACACTCCAGGAGGGCATCTACGAACTTGGTGGACAGGTCCATGGCTGGCTCTCGGCCACCCCACCTCCAAAGGACTCACAATGACCGAGATGCGCTACCGCGAGGCACTCGGCCGCGCTCTGCGCGAGGAGCTGCTGCGTGACGAAAACGTCTTCCTGATGGGCGAGGACATCGGCGTCTTTGACGGAGCGTTCAAGGTGACGGAAGGACTGCTTGAGGAGTTCGGTGACAAGCGAGTGAAGGACACGCCGATCTCTGAGAATTCAATTGTTGGCATGGGCGTTGGCTCCGCGATGCTTGGCCTGCGGCCCGTTGTTGAACTGATGACCATCAACTTTTCTCTGCTTGCAATGGACCAGATCGTCAACCATGCCGCGCACATTCGGTACATGTTCGGCGGGCAGATAAGCGTGCCACTTGTAATCCGCATGCCTCAAGGCGCAGGCAACCAGCTTGGGCCCACTCACTCGCACTGCTTTGAAGCTCTGTACATGCATGTGCCCGGGCTGCTCGTCGCCGTTCCGTCAACTCCCGCTGACGCGATGGGCCTGCTCAAGTCTGCGATCCGTGATGACAACCCTGTGATCTTTATTGAGCACGAAACGCTCTATGCCGAGAAGGGCGAGGTTCCAGATGAGGAGCACTTGGTTCCGTTTGGCAAGGCTGCGATCCGGCGCGAGGGCACTGACTTGACGATCGTCGGAATCTCACGCATGGCACGCACGGCGGAGAAGGCTGCGGTGGTGTTGGAGGAGGAGCACGGCGTTTCCGCGGAGGTGATTGACCCGCGCACTCTTCGACCACTTGACCTCGACACCATCCTTGAGTCGGTCAAGAAAACAAACCGCTTGGTTGTGGTTGAGGAAGGCTGGCCTCATGGCGGAGTTGGCGCAAACATCGCGGCACTCGTTCAAGAGCACGGGTTTGACGACCTGGACGGCCCCGTTCTTCGAGTTACGGGCGTTGATGTCCCAATGCCGTATTCCAAATCGCTGGAGCAAATCGCGTTCCCTCATGTTGAGCAGGTTGTGGATGGCGCGCTCAGGGCGCTGGGAAGGACCGTGAGCCAATGATTGACTTGGTAATGCCCCGGCTTTCCGATTCCATGGAGGAAGGGACCGTTCTCGCCTGGTTGGTTGAGGAAGGGGACTTTGTCAAGCGCGGTGATGAGCTTGTGGAGATCGAGACCGACAAAGCCGCAATGGTCCACAACTCCGACGCTGCCGGGGTACTTCACATTGTTGCTCCGGTTGGCACGACACTTCCTGTCGGAGCTGAGATCGGACAGCTCCTGCAGGAAGGCGAAACGCTTGCCGACCACGGCGCGGCTGAAGTGCTCAAGACACCGACTGAAGCTCCTCCACTTGTGGAAACACTCGGGGAGGCGATCGAGTCCGTCTCAGCGGCAAAACAGGCTCCAACAGCCGAGCCGGCCGGTCCCACCTCAAATGATCGAATCCATGTCTCGCCCGTCGCCCGCCGGATAGCCAAGGCACTCGGCGTTGACCTTGCGGGGATAAGAGGCACAGGCCCAAACGGAAGGATCGTCCGGGAAGACATCGAAAACGCTGCCCCTTCCAACGGCGAGACTGCAAAAAGCGCGCCAGCAACGGATACTCCCACCATGAGCACCTCCGAGACTCCAGAGGCAACACCAGCCGCCGCCGCACCAACGCAGACTGCCAAGGGTGAGGTCACGCGACGTGAACCATCCCGGGCGCAGGCGCTGATCGCCCGCAGGATGGCTGAATCACGCGCCACAGTCCCAGACTTCACGCTCGAAACCGATGTGGACGCAAGCCGCCTTGTAGACATGCGCCGACAGCTCAAGGAACTTGATGACGGGCACGGTGCGCCAACCGTCAATGACCTCGTAGTCCGCGCTTGTGCGCTCGCGTTGCGCGACCACCCGGCGGTCAACGGATCCTGGCGCGATGGTGCCTTTGAGGAGTACGCACGGGTCAACATCGGCATTGCCGTGGCAACTGACGCCGGCCTCGTCGTACCCGTGATCTTCGACGCTGACTACAAGGACATTCATCAGATCGCACAGGAGACCCGAGAGTTGGCTGTCAAGGCTCGTGAAGGAACGATCACGCCTCCAGACCTTTCAGGGGGAACATTCTCCATCTCCAACCTTGGAATGTTCGGCATTGACCGCTTCACAGCGGTCATCAACCCACCACAGGCGGCAATGCTCGCTGTCGGTTCACTTCGTGAAGTTCCTGTCGTCCACGATGGGGAAGTTGTTCCCGGAAGCCTGCTGAGCCTGACGCTCGCCGTTGATCACAGGGCCGTCTACGGCGCCCCGGCGGCTGCGTTCCTGGATGCGGTGCGTGACCGCCTTGCCGCGCCCGCAGCCTTGCTTGGGTGAGCTGAAATGGCAATCCGCGAGTCGCGCGGCGGGAACTCGCACCGCCGTCTGCCATCCTGAATGTCAATGGATAGTGCGACCGCTGAACTGTGGACGTGCCGCCTCGGAGAGGTCCCGTGGACGGAAGCCCTTGCGTTGCAGGAAACGCTGCGCGACAAGCGGCAGCAGGATCTGATCCCGGACACCCTTCTCCTGCTCGAGCACCCGCCCACTGTCACGCTTGGCCGTCGCGCAGATGAGTCGGAGATCCCCGCAGGACGAGAAAGCCTTATCGCCAGTGGAATCTCAGTCCATGACGCAGACCGAGGGGGTCGGGTGACCTGTCACGAGAAGGGTCAACTGGTCGGGTATCCGATCATGCGAACTGACGATGTGACCGCCTTCGTTCGAAGCATGGAGAACGCTGTGATCGCCTCGCTTGCCGCCAGTGGCGTCAGTGCTGGCACCCGTGAGGGTCTGACCGGAGTCTGGTGCGAGGACCGGAAGATCGCCTCAATCGGAATTCATGTCCAGAAGGGTGTTACAACGCACGGCTTTGCAATCAACTGCGACAACGACCTGTCCACCTTCCAGTCCGTAATTCCCTGTGGCCTTCCAGGCGTGCAGATGACCTCAATTGAGCTTGAAGGCGGCCAGTCCGGCATCGCCTGCCTGCGCCAGCGGGTCGGTCACGAGTTCGCTCAGGAGCACGGTTTAAGACAGCGTCTTGTCAGCCCAGGCCGACTTGGACTCGGGGACACACCGATTGCGGCGTATTCTCCTTGCACGGAGCCAGTGACCGCATGAGCACTACAGACAACTCACCCGCAGATCGCGAAACGCCAGAGCACAAGACCCGCAGGCGGTCAAACCCGGGCGGGATGGATGTTCTTGAGGTACTCGGCACAGAGGTGAAGACTTTCAGGGGCCGCAAGCCCCCTTGGTTCAAGGTTCCGCCCCCTGGCGGTCCGCGTTACCGCGAGCTGACGAAGTTGATTCGTGATGAGAACCTGAACACCGTCTGTCAGGAAGCAGCCTGCCCAAATGTTGGTGAGTGCTGGGAGCGCGGTACTGCGACCTTCATGATCCTTGGTGACACGTGCACGCGCCGCTGTGGCTTTTGCCATGTGACAACGGGCAAGCCAACTTGGAACGACCCACTTGAGCCAGCCCGCGTTGCTCGCGCGATTGCGCAGATGGGATTGCGGCATGCGGTTGTGACGAGCGTTGACCGCGACGACCTGCCCGACTACGGAGCTGGCATTTGGGCGGCCACAATTCGTCAGATCCGCGCACAGTCACCGACCACGAAGATCGAAGTTCTGACCCCCGACTTCCGCGGCTCGGAAATGCCACTCGCCCGGGTGCTTGACGCCGAGCCGGATGTGTTCAACCACAATGTCGAGGTTGTCCCACGCCTTTACTCAGTAGCTCGCCGCGGGTCAACATGGCAGCGCTCACTTCGCGTCCTGCAGAACGCAAAGCTGATCTCCGGAGACAAGGTCACGACGAAGTCCGGGCTGATGGTTGGCCTTGGCGAGACCTTTGACGAAATGGTTGACGCGCTTGGTCAGCTGCGTGAAAAGGGTGTGCAGGTGATCACGATCGGCCAGTACCTTCGCCCGACTGAGAACCACCTGCCCGTTGTCCGCTGGTGGGACCCATCTGAGTTTGATGAGCTCGCCCGGATCGGCATGGAGGAGATGGGCTTTGACCATGTCGCCGCCGGCCCACTCGTGCGCTCCTCCTACCACGCTGATGAACACGTGGCACAGGATCTTCCTGGCAGCGGTCCGCTCGCAGCGACTGCCTGACAGCCAGAGCGTGCTTCCCCTCCGCGACGACATTGGCGATACGGGCGCATCACCGACTGCGCTGCTGATCATCGCGACAATTCTTCTCCTCGGGCTGATCCTGCCAGGGGGAGATGTGGCCGTCGCACTGATCTGCGGATGGGCCGCCTGGGTCTTTGTTCCCACTCCAGTCCGGGAGCTTGGGTTCATCCCGGTTGTCGCAGCTGCATTTGCCGGTGGTGGCATCGCTTGGGCCTTGGCATCAAACGCCAATGGGGCAACGGGAGCTTGGGCAACCATCGGTGCGACCGCGAGCATCATCCTTTTGCACCTGATTAAGCATCCGCGGGCGCTTATTTACGGCCTAGTCCCTCTTCCCTACCGCGCAGGGCTGGCGGACCTTCCGTCGAAGATAATTGCAGCCGGATGGGTGGCAGTCGCCAGCCTCTTGGCCATACTCGCTTAGAGGAGCACCCATGAAACTTCTGATTGGACTTACAGCCTTGCTGGCCGCTTTCGTCATCGCGACGCTGACCGCCCTTGCCATCAAGTCGGCTGGCGGAATTGACATCCTGACTTTCGTATCGGTCTTCGTGGTCCTGCTGTTCGGAGTAGCGGGCATCGGAGCGTTGAGGGACGGCAAGTGAGAGGGAGGCTCATCTTCCTTCTCTGCGGAGCCCTGACGATTGTTGGGATCGGAGTCGCAGTGCTGGGCGCCGAGGCACTCGACACTGGCTCTAGCCACACTGCAGCCGCTGCCGCGGGCACCCCAACCACCACACTCCCTGTCCGCCCGGCCAGGCGGATTGTCTGGGGCGTGACCAAGGCGCCCGTCAGACATCGCGTTCACCCAAGCTTCTCGATGGTTCCCAAGGCAGGAATCCTGATTGACCTGAACACTGGCGAGGTGATGTGGACCAGCCGCGCTGATTGGCGCCGGCCAATTGCCAGCCTGACCAAGCTGATGACTGCGCTCATTTCGACCTCGAGGCCACGGATGAACCGGGAGATCGGCATCAGCTCCTCGGCAGCCAACATCAGCGGTTCGGTTGTAGGTGGACTTGGCGTTGGGAGCCGGATCAGCGTCAGGGACCTGCTCAAGGGCATGCTGATTGTCTCCGGCAACGATGCAGCCACCGCACTCGCGCAGGGCATCGGCCCGGGTGAGCGGAACTTCGTGCGGCAAATGAACCGCCGTGCGAAGGCAATGCACCTCAAGTGCACTCATTACGTGAGCCCCGTCGGCCTCTCCGAATCCGACCAGTCATGCGCTCGCGACCTTGCCTTCCAGGCACGCGCCCTGCTCGCCAACAGGGACCTGCGCAACATCGTCCACACTGTCTGGACTCGCATGCCCATAGGCAATGGCCGTACCCGCGGCCTCTACAACCGCAACCCCCTGATGCGCTCCCACTACCCGGGAATCACAGGGATCAAGACCGGCCACACCAACCCTGCCGGCTACTGCCTTGTCGCCTCAGCCAAGCGCGGAAACCGCCGTCTGCTCGCCGTTGTTCTTGGCGAAGAAGAGAACGGCCGCGAGATGGCCCAGTTGCTGAACGCCGGCTTTGCAGCTCTCAAACGCTGAGCTCAAACTCACCCGGTAGTCAAGCCACAGCCGTACAACCACTGATGGCAGCGCGCGTCCAACCCGGACAGCGTTACCTTTAAAACCCGTCAACCAGACAGAGGATCGAAACCAGTGGATCTGAACGACACACCAGAACAAGCTGAGTACCGGGCGAAGGTTCGGACTTGGATTGATGCAAACAAGGCCGGAGCGCCAGGCCTTGACGGCCCAACCGCGGGCAAAGAAGAAGAATTCATCGCAATCCGCCGTGACTGGCAGCGTGTGCTCGCCGAAGGCGGATTCGCAGGCGTCACATGGCCAGCCGAATTTGGTGGTCAGGGACTTGGCCCACTCGACCAGGTGATCGTTGGACAGGAGCTTCAGGCTGCCGGCGTTCCCGGAATCCTCGACGTGATTGGCATTGGAATGCTCGGGCCGACAATCATCGCCCACGGAACCGATGATCAGAAGCAGCGCTACCTGGCACCAATGCTTCACGCAGACGAGGTTTGGTGTCAGCTCTTCTCAGAGCCCGCAGCCGGATCCGACCTTGCTGGCATTCAGACCAAGGCAACGGTTCAGGAAGATGGCAGCTGGAAGTTGAGCGGCCAGAAGGTTTGGACGACCAACGCCCACTTCGCCTCCTTCGGACTGATCCTCGCGCGGACGAACTCTGATGTGACCAAGCACAAGGGCATGTCCATGTTCATCGTGCCAATGGACGCCGCTGGTGTTGACATCCGTCCACTTCGTCAGATCACTGGTGAAGCTGAGTTCAACGAAGTGTTCTTTGACGATGTTCACATTCCAGCCGACGCGATTGTCGGCCCAGTGGACGGCGGTTGGATGGTTGCGCTCACGACGCTTCTGTTCGAGCGCCTTGCAATCGGTGGTGGCAGCGAAGGCTTCGGCTATCGCGCTGACCGTTTCGCAAAGGCGATCGCCGATGACCCAGTTGCAAGCGCCGACGCTGACGTCCGTCACCGCCTCGGCAAGCTCGCAACTGACCTGCTGGCACTGCGTTACACCGGCTATCGCCACCTGACCGCTATTGAGCGAGGTGGACTTCCCGGATCGGAAGCCGCACTTGGCAAGGTCACTGCCGTCAAGGCAGCGATTGAAGCGGGTGACCTGATCGCCGATGTGATCGGCCCGGATGCACTCGCCGAAGGCGAATGGTCCTACCTGATCTCCTTCCTCCCAGGACTCAAGTCCGCGGGTGGAACCGAGGAGATTCTGCGCAACATGGTCGGGGAACGAGTCCTCGGCCTTCCCACCGAGCCGCGACTGGACAAGGGAGTCCCGTTCAGCGAATTGCGTGCTCTTGAGCGTGAAGGAGCGAAGTCATGAACTTCGATCTGTCAGACGAACAAAGGTCGCTTCAAGAAGCTGCCCGTGACGCACTCGGCCGTGAGGACACGGTCGCAGCTGCACGCGAGGCACTTGAAGACCCGAGCAGCCTCCCCGACCTGTGGGAGACAGCAGCAGCAGCAGGCTGGACTGGACTCCTCGTCTCTGAGGACCATGGCGGAGTTGGCCTTGGACCACTGGACGCAATGCTCGTGGCCGCTGAGTGCGGACGCCGCCTTGCCCCAGTTCCGTTCCTTGGACACCTGCCAGCAACCCTGCTCGCTGAGGGCGATGAGCTGCAGCAGCTCGCCGAGGGCGAGAAGCGTGGGGCTTACCTGCCAACAATGCCGCCGTCCGACTTGGACGACGCATGGACGGTTGACCCGCAGTCAGGTCTGCGTCGTTCACCAGCCCCAGCTTTCGCTGACGGCAAGGTGACCGGTCGCGTTCACTGGGTTCCAGATGCAGCGAAGGCTGACTATCTGATCGCAATCGCAGTTGATGGCGGAGTACCGAAGGCCGTGCTGCTTGAGACAAGCCAGCCTGGAGTGAAGATCGAGCCAACGATCGCCTACGACTCAACCCGTCCAATGGCACATGTTGAGCTGGACGCTGCTGAGGGCAAGGTCATGAGCGCGTCTGCTGACGACATCACGCTTGCGTGGTCCGTCGCACAGGGTCTGATCGCAGCCGAATCACTGGGCGCGGTAGAGGAATCCCTTGAGCGTTCAGTTCAGTACGCGATGGAGCGCTACACGTTCGGTCGTCAGATCGGCTCATACCAAGCCGTGAAGCACTCACTTGTGGAGATTCTCCGTCTGATGGAGAACGCTCGCTCGCTGATGTACTTCGCAGGTTGGGCAGGCGAATCCGCCCCAGAGCAGTTCACGCTCGCAGCTCACACGTTCCGCGTGGGAGCCGGGGAGGCACTTGACTATGCCGCCCGCGCGCTGATCTCAGTCCACGGTGGCATCGGAGCAACATGGGAGCACGACGCCCCATTGTTCTTCCGGCGCGCACAGCTGTCGCGCCGCCTCCTTGGCGGAACGGGAGCAGCAGCGGACCGCGTTGCCGGCGAGCTGCTCGCACAGGCAGGAGCTGCGCCAGCCAGAGGCTGACCAGCGACGGAAATTGTTTGAACACGAAATGGCCGTGCCCTCAGGGGCGCGGCCATTTTCTTTTCAGCTCAGCGGGCGGTGTACTTCGCTGCGATTGGCAGCACAAGAGATCGCGGAGCGATCCGCGCTGCGATTGCCGTAAGGCGGTTTGCAAATCCTGGTGTGACTGTCCGCGTGCCCTTGAGCATGCCCTCAACGGCCTGTCTTGCCACCTCTGATGCCCCGACCACTGCAATTGAGGGCATTGAGTCCTCAAGGCCTGCGGAGCCTGCAACGTCGGCAAACTCAGTCTTGACAGGACCTGGGCAGAGGACTGTGCAGGACACTCCTGTCCCGGCAAGTTCGGCGCTCAAGCCTTCTGAGAAGGCGATCACGAAAGCCTTGGATGCCGCATAGGTGGCCATGTTTGGAAGTGGCTGAGCTCCTGCGGTTGATCCCGTGTTGAGGATCGCTCCCTCGCCGCGTTCGACCATCCCTGGCAGGAGGCGAATTGTGAGGTCGTGGACTGCCTCAATGTTGACGGCGACCATCTCCCGTTCCCTGTCCGCGTCAGCACTCGCCACATGGCCGAAGGTTCCAAAGCCGGCGTTGTTGACCAGTCCGACGACTGTGGGACCCGCGTTGAGGGACTCGACAAGGGCCAAGCGCTGCGCCCGGTCGGAGACGTCACAGGCGAGCGTGGTTGATGCGACTCCATGCTTGTCGCGAAGCTCAGCAGCAAGTGTTTCCAAGCGGTCTGTCCTCCGTGCGATGAGTGTTGTGGAGAAGCCCTTCGCTGCCAGGCAACGGGCGATTTCCGCCCCGATCCCGGACGAAGCGCCTGTGATTGCAACGGTTGTATTGGCTCTTGGTGTAGTGAGTGGCATAGGTCACACATTACGGGTTCCCGATCAGTTAGGATCCCGTCCGTAGTCAATAAGCCGAATCCATTTCCGACAGTCGATTGGAAATGGAACGGGGGACCCAAAGAGACCAATGGTCTCAGGGGCGAATTCCGCGGATCACCCCGCGGATAGCGACAGAGAAGCAAGTCGCGAGCCCGTCAGCTCACCTCGCAGGCACGCAACGACAACAGATCAAAGACAAGGCGCAATGCGTCTCGCCAATGAGAATTCGTAGAACAAACACCCCAAACCCCCAGGCTGCTGCTCATCGCGGCCCGACAGCCCATGTCGCGGCTTCGCTCGCGCTGCTGGTCGTAGCCGCCGTGTTCGCCTTCACTCCGGCCTCAACTCTGGCGAGCTCTCTCAGCCCCACTGCCCACGCGGCAGTTGTTGCCCACGCAGCCGAAGACACGTCAGGTGGCACTGGCCCCGGAGATACCCCACCCCCAGTAGTTGGCGTGCCCGCAATGGACGCCGCCACCGGATGGGTATTCCCCGTCAAGGAAGCACACCAGATGGTTGGCCCATCGAGTTGGAGCCTTGACCAGGGCGTTGACCTTGGGTTCGGAGCAGGGTTCTCCAGGTCATTCTGCGGAGCGAAAGCAAACCTTGTGGCTGTTGCCGATGGCGTGATCACTCAGGTAGGAATCAGCGGATTCGGAGGACAGTCCCCGGTCATGAAGATCACGAGCGGCAAGTACAAGAACCGCTACATCTACTACGGCCACTCCCAGCCAACAATCGTCAAGAAGGGCCAAGTCGTAAAGCGTGGGCAGATCATCTCCCACATTGGCTGCGGCATTGTTGGCATTTCTTCAGCTCCGCACCTCGAGTTCGGCATGTACGGACCGGGAGCGACTTACTGCTGCCCATCGCGTGGAGCCACATCCCATGGCGTATTGAGCATCCTGAAGCGGATGTTCCCCACCGCAGTTGCCAGTGCCCGCCGCAAGAAGTAGACGGCACTAGCGCTGAAGTCACCTCTCGGTGACTGACACTTTGCTGCTGGTCAGCCGGCAACGCTGGCGAGCGAGACGCCCAGCCAGACAATCGCAAGCGAGCCAATGAAGATCAGCCCGTCCAGAGCGTGCAGCTTTGGCTTCTTCATGTGAACCAGAATCAGGACGCCTACAAGCGCGACCAGGCCCATCTTGGCGCTCAGCTGGTGGTTCTTCCAAAGGTTCTCATGCGTGGCCAGTGCAGCGCCCGTGATTATCGAAACCGTGATGGAAACGAGGGTTCCGTAGCCAAAACGTCTTGCCACGGCCCGCATTGGCTCCCCTTCATCCTTGCCCTTCAGGACCGGAACAACGGCCGCTACGAGAAAGAGTTGTCCGCCGACAAAAAATGCCATGGCGAGAAGGTGTACCCAGAGGATGAAGTTCCACATAGGTGGTCCTTTTCGCCAGCTGCTCTCCTATTCCTGCGTCAGCCGACTTTGAGCCCACCCAGGGGATTCGCGTTCCACTCCGCCTTTGCTGCTTTGACATAAGCCTTCCAGGCAGCGAGTGTTGCTTTGCCCTCGGCGGTCAGTTGGCCGAGACCAACGGTCATCTGGGAGATTGAGCCAGTCGAAGCGTCAATCTGCCTGATCGTCTTCAGCTTTGCCTTGTAAGTCGCTGCCAGCCGCTGCAAGGGCACCCGAACCTTGTCGTTGGAGACCCTCTTTGCGGCAGAGCTCATCTTGTTTGCGGCAGCCTGCATCTGTGCCTCAGCCTTTGGCGCCTCAGCCTGGACGGCCGACCCGCCCTGCTTGAACGCTGCGTACCACGGGTCGGTTCCGGAGTGCCTCCACTGCCTCGCACCTTGTGCGAAATCGTCGAAGGCGGCCCGATCCGCGGATGAGATCTGCTTGTCGCCCCCGCAGGCGGCCAGACCGGACATGCTGGCCAACGCCAAGCACAGCACCACTGCAGTTCTTCCAAGCGAAGTCATTGTTCCCAAGACGGTAGCGCCGAGCGCCCCTGATGCGCCGCAGCAGCGGATGCGGTGCGCCTATGCTCATGGCCATGGCCCCAAGGCATCAGATACTTCGAGGACTGCGTCTGCTGCTGTTCAGCGCCGTTGGATTGATGGTTTTCGCATCAGTCCAAGCGCCAGCAGGCGCCACACAGCTCGCTCCCTCTGGACTCGAAGCTCTTAGAACCATCCAAGCCAACGCCATGACACTCGAGAGGTCAATCAGCTCACTGCTGGGGACTGAAGCCAAAGTTGTTGCCACGGTCTCATCCAACCGTTGGACAATCCTTCGAAACCAGCCAGTCGGCTTGGCTATCGGCAATGCCCGCTACGGAACCGAGTTCGAGCCGAGCCGGGTGAGTCGGCTTGGCTACACGGTCGGCTGGGTTCACGGTTCATTCAACGGTTGCGCGTGGACCGCAACTCGCAACCTCAAAGGTGACCTTGCACCTGTGCGGGACGACTGCGCACACTTCGACCCGCCCATCCACTCGTTCATCGGCCAGATCAACTGCATCATGTGCAGTGGAGGGACTGCCGTGCACATCACCGCAGCCACCACCGAATACGCAAACTACACACCTGGCAAGTGGCCGCTTGACCCAGTCCACCATGCCAGGGCCGGCCATTGCGTCGAATGGCGTTGGGTCAGCAAGGACAAGCAAATGGTGATGGTGAAAGACCGAGCGTGGTCAAACAACCTGGCAAGCTGGGTCTTCATTTCCCGCTCTGTGCTTCCAGAACCTCTTCCGCGTGGCCACCAGACCAGCTGCTGGCGGAAACGCTGAAGAGTTCAGCCGACGCTGACGACGGTCAGCGGACGCTGGCCGGACGGCAGGGCAACACTTACCTTGTCTCCCTTGGAGGACCCCATCAGGGCCCTTGCCATTGGTGACTCAGCAGAAAGCTTGCCATCTGTCGGGTTCGCCTCATGTGAGGCGACAAGAGTGAAAGTCTGTTCCTTGCCTGATGTTTCATCGAGGAAAGTCACTGTGCTGCCAAAGCCAATGGCTCCATCTGAGCGAACCTTGTCAATGACTGTCGCGTCCTGGATCTTGGCGCGGAGCCGGAGGATCGCAGTCTCGTGATGGGCCTGGTCATCCTTGGCAGCGTGGTATTCAGCGTTCTCAGAGAGATCACCAAAACCGCGAGCGACCAGAATACGGTCAGCGATTTCAGCCCGAGCTTCGCCTTCCATTTCGGCAAGTTTCGCCTCGAGATCCTTGAGACCTTCGGGGGTGATGAAGTTATCGGCCACGGCGCGGGAATGTACTCTGCTGCGCGCCACGACGCGGTGCGGGGTACCCGGACACGCTCACACCGCAATGCCAGACACCCCAGTTTCGTCTGGGATCGTTGACCGAAACCAGACTTCAGGTCCTGCCAGTGCGGACTCCAGCGGCCAGATCTGATCATCTCGCGGACCAACCGTCGTTGCGCGCGGCTCAATGTGCTGGGATGATCTCTCTGCCTGAAATAAACCATTGAGAGGATCCTTCTTGCGCATCAACCGTGTTGTTTCCAAAAAGTTCGTTCTGGCAATTGCAACAGCATCAGTTGCTGCCGCAGCCCTTCCCTCAATGGCATCCGCCTCCGAACCAGCACTGTTGACTCCAAAGGCAACGCTTGACGCCGCAATCCACTGCTATGGACCATCGCTGACGACCAGCAAGCTGACACCGATCATGCTCGTCACCGGAACCGGTGCAACAGGCCAGCAGGCATACCTGATCGGTCAGGGAGCATTCGAGCTTTACGGCCACCCAGTCTGCGTCGTGGATTTTCCCTACAGCACGACTGCTGATGTTCAGGTCTCCGTTGAATATCTCGTGAACGGAATTCGTTACATGAACACGCAGGCCAAGAAGAAGATCGCGATCTTCGGCATCAGCCAAGGCGGCCTGCTTCCGCGCTGGGCACTGACCTACTGGCCAAGCCTCCGGAGCAAGGTAAGCGATGTTCTTGCTGCAGCCGGCACTCAGCACGGAACCAACACGATCAACATTGCAGCTTGCCGCGTTGCCCCAGGCTGCATCCCCGCTGGATGGCAGCAGGCAGCAGGATCCAACTTGCTCAAGGCCCTCAACAAGTACCCGGATGAGACTCCCGGAACGACCTCATGGACAACCGTCCGTTCATCCAACGACGAGACCGTGCAGCCGCAAACAGGCGCGCACCCAACCTCGTCGCTTAAGGGCGCAACGAACATTCTGATCCAGGACGTCTGCAAGAACCGCAAAGTCGGGCACATTCAGACAGCGGTTGACTCAGTCACGTTTGCTGCCGCCAAGGACGCCATTGAGCACAGTGGGGCCGCGAAGGTTTCCCGCCTGCCAAAGACCGTCTGCGGCTCACCGTTTGCTGCCGGGCTTGACCCGTTCAACACCTGGGTGATCCTCACAGGCGCCAAGCAGCTCACAAGCGAAAACCAGAGATCAAACCCTGGCGTGACAGCAGAGCCTGCAGTACGCGCCTACGCCAAAAAGTAAACGCATCCCCCAAACAAAACAAACTGACACTGGAGCCACAAACAAATGAGTGAAGTCAATCGCCGCCTGCTGCTCAAGACCCGTCCCGAGGGACGCGTCAAGAACTCCGACTTCGATCTGGTCGAAGAAGCCATTCCAGAGATCTCCGACGGCGAGGCACTGATCCGCACGACCTACCTGTCACTTGACCCGACCAATCGCGTCTGGATGACGGATGTTCCCGGCTACCTGCCTCCCGTTCAGATCGGTGAAGTAATGCGCTCCGGTGGAGTCGGCCGTGTCGTGGCCTCAAAGAGCGACACTTACAAGGAAGGACAGCTCGTCAACGGCTTCACTGGCTGGCAGGACTATGTCGTCGCTTCCGACTCACTCCCATTCACTCCGCTTCCCGAAGGCATGGACGTGCCAGACAGCGCGTTCCTTGGAGCTCTCGGCATGACCGGCCTCACCGCCTACTTCGGAATCACCGATGTCGCGAAGGTCAAAGAGGGCGACACTGTTGTGATCTCCGCTGCAGCTGGTGCTGTTGGCAGCGTTGCAGGCCAGATCGCAAAGATCCTCGGCGCCCGCGTGGTTGGAATCGCCGGCGGCCCAGACAAGTGCGCCTGGCTCGTGGACGAGCTCGGCTTTGATGCTGCCGTGGACTACAAGGCAGAAGGCTGGAAGGACAAGTTCAAGGAGGCAACTCCCAATGGAGTTGACGTGAACTTTGAAAATGTCGGCGGAGAAGTAATGGAAGCCGTCTTTGGAAGGCTCAACATCGGAGCCCGCATAGCACTGTGTGGCTTAATCTCCGGCTACAACGATGCGGAGGCCAGCACCGGGCCACGGAACTTCTCGAACCTGATCACAAGGCGGGCGAGCGTCCAGGGTTTCCTGATCCTCGACTACTTTGCGCGCATTCCTGAGGCCGTGGGGCAGATTGCCGCCTGGATGGCCGAAGGCAAGCTGCAAAGCCGTGAGACGGTCGTTGAGGGGCTTGAGAACACGCCTGAGTCCCTGAACCTGTTGTTTGACGGTAAGAACACCGGCAAACTAGTCGTCAAGATCGCTGACTAGCCCAAATCACGCCGGATCCGCGCCTGCTCCAATCGGGAGCAGGCATTCGCTGCGCGTCAACTGAGCGAAGTCAGCGGTGTTCCTGCCACAGCGGGCCTAGTTGCTGTTACAAGCCTGTTGGTAAATGGTAGCTGGGACCTGTGAAGGCTTAGGGCAAACCTTCTTCCGGTCCTGCGGAATCCAAAACTGGCCCTCTGCTTCAAACACAAGCGTGTATTCGTATTCAGGCTTGCTCGCGTCAACTGCGGCCCAGCCGTCTGCACACTTGAAATCCATGAGCTTCCCTCCAGCCTGCTTGGTGGCAGCGCTCAGCTGATCCTTGGTGCACTTGGCTGGTGGTCCGCCGACCATTGCCGGCTCTGTCGTTGCTGTCGCCTGGGTCGAAGCGGAGGAGGCTGCTGAAGAGCCAGTGGCCGAACTGCTCGTCGAACTAGCTGACGAACCGCACCCTGCCATCAGCCCGATGGCTGCGATCGTAAAGACCAGCGTCAACTTTTTGTCAGGTCGCCGCATGCTGGCTCACTTTCTCAATCAGAAGGGAGAACTCATCCTCCCAATGCACCCGGCGCGAACGAAGTGGAGCCAGTCGGGATCGAACCGACGACCTCCGCCTTGCAAAGGCGGCGCTCTCCCAGCTGAGCTATGGCCCCGAACGCAGGCGGCTCACAACAAGCAGCCTGTTGGGATGGATCGTAACGGGCCGGGGCCAGTTGCCGTCGTCCGAACGATCCGGTTCATCACGATCGGGCTCAGACCAATCCCTTGCTGGAAGGAGCCTGGTGTAGCGTGAGCCACATGAAAACACGATTCCTCTGCACCGCTTCCCTGCTGATCGCCACCTCCGCAATGGTGGCATGCGGCTCCTCCGGGTCCACTTCGACAACCTCGAGCGTCAGCCCCAACCAGTTCAAACAAGAAGCTCAGGATTACCAGACGTCGCTCAGAACGCAGGCAACCGAACTGGCCACCTGTGCCACAGGTTCGCTCCTGGGCGGCGACGCGACCAAAGCCAATCAGTGCCTTCAAACCTTCTTGGCTGATGCGGGCAAGGCCGGCGACAAGATCAAGCAAACAACCAACGACTACTTGAAGACCCAAACCGGGCCTTGCAAGGCTGCTGGACAGAAGTTCTCCGACGCCGCAGGCGCAATGGCCGAGGCATTCACAACTGCTGCCAACGGACAGACTGGGCTTTCCGCACTCACATCCGCCGCCAAAGCTGTGCAGGATCCGGCAACACAGAAGAAGCTCGTCGACCTTCAAATGGCTTTCACGAACATGACGAAGCCCTGCGCGCAGCTCGCTGCGAAGTAAGAACAGGTTTGAAAATCCCACATACCCCCGTCTCGGAGGTATGAAGGAGTCATGCACGAGGAACGCGACGACGACGGATTTCGACTTGACCCCAAAGAGTTTGCTGCGAGGCAAGCCGAACTTGCTGGCAGCGAAGCGGCCGCCATCGGGGGACGGGCGGGAGATGAAAACCTTGATCCAGCTCAGCGGCCGGTCAGGGAAGCCGGAGGCGGCGAGTCCGAAGGCTTCGAAATGGCAGAGGAGGACCTGATCCGCAACGCATCTCACGGAGATGATGTCTCCGACTCCGTTGTGTTCCGAGATGCGGGCGCAGCCGAATCGGAGAGCGACCGTCAGACGGGAGAGTTCGCCGAAGGCGACAGCGTGGGTCAACCACGCGACAACAGCTCTGACCAGTCCTGACCTTCAGCGCGACGCCCGGGCTTGACCCGGAAAGCAGTCGCGACTACTCGTCGTCCTCGAAGTTGAAGTCCTTCGGCGGAGCCTGTTCAAACCAGAGTCGCTCGTGGTCCGGGCTTTCAGCAAGGAAGTCTGGTGTGCCTTCAAGAACATCGCCGGAAGCGTCGCGGGCTGGTTCATCACCTGTGGCTGCCGGAAGATCTTCAGCAAACGGATCCGCGTCGTCCTCAAGGTCGGGGGCCTCCGCAGTCTCCGGCGCACGGAGTGACGGGTCTTCAAAATCGTCTTCTTCGAGGGCAACCTCAGCTTCAGCGTCCTCGGCGGGAATTGTCTGGAAGTGCTGAGTCGGCTGGTCAATGTATTCGGGGGAGGCTGATGCCTCCCGGAAGTCGTCGTCCTCTTCGAATGGAAGACCGTCGTCGTCCGGCTCATCATCAAACTCATCCACTAGAGGCGCGGGGGCAGCTTCTGTTCCTGCGAGAAGGTCGTCGTCTTCAGAGTGGTGTTCTGGCTGGGCAACCTCACGTACAACCGGCCCGAGCGCGTCGGCCTCAGCCTGTGCGATTTCGGTCGGGTCGGCGCCCCGGCGGCGGAGCAGGTCAATGTGGTCGCGAATTGCGTCGTCCAGTAGGCCCATCAGCAGTAATCCTAACCGCGTCGGTAAGATGTCGTTTGTTCGGGAAGATCGCCTGCGCTTTTTCCGACGTTTAGGGGCTATAGCTCAGATGGGAGAGCGCCTGGATCGCACCCAGGAGGTCGCCGGTTCGATTCCGGCTAGCTCCACTTACAAGCTAACGGTCAGCGAAACAGCCCTTGAGGCTGCGCCGCGGCAACTGTCCAAACACCCATTGCAGTAAAGGGTGGAAAGCCGGCGTCACCGGACTCTATTTTTCCCGAGAGTTAGGGGCGCGGCACCCATTTGGGGGTAACCGGACTCGACGCGGCCGATGCACTTCCCTTGCCAACACTGTTCGTAGCAACAACAGTGAACGTGTAAGACCTGCCATTGGCCAGGGCCGTGACACTGCACGAGCGGCCAGCACCATTAGTTGTGCACGTCTTACCACCAGGTGATGAAGTCACCGTGTAAGCCGTGATCGACGCGCCACCCGTAGAACTTGGAGCCGTCCAAGACACGGAAGCAGACGCATTGCCCGCAGTTGCGGAAGCACCGGTTGGAGCACCAGGGTTAGTCACAGGTGTGACAGAACTCGACGGAACCGACACATCACCATCACCCACACTGTTCGTTGCCACAACAGTGAACGAGTACTCAGTGCCATTGTCAAGACCATCAACCACGCACGACGTACTCGTCGCACTATCAGTCGCGCAAGTCTTACTTCCCGGTGATGAAGTCACCGTGTAAGCAGTAACCACAGAGCCACCATCAGACTCTGGAGCAGTCCAGGAAACCTCAGCGGAAGAGTCAAACGCGATTGCACTCACACCAGTCGCATGACCCGGAACAGTCGCAGGAGCAACCGCGAACGTGTAGTGAGTGTTCAAGTTGAGATCAAAGACCGAACCCGGGTAGGCAGCAGCGGCAGCCCCTTGCCCTTGCAGCTGAGCCCCGCTGAATGCGATCAGCGCAGCCCCAGCAGAACGAGCATGCGTGCGCCGCGCGGGCGCGTGCGACAGCGCCCAAGGATTGCCTTGGCGGAACCACAGTCCAAGCACATGGCCTTGCGTAACGTCATCTCGATTGTCTCTCCTCGGTGGGGGTGGGCGAGTAGCCCAAAAAGCCCCGCGGGTGCGAGCTAGAGCTGACAGCAACCGATCGCTTGAAAATAAGCAAATGGCGTAGGTGTGCGGGAGTTTGTTCGGGGGGAGCGCCTAGGACGGACGAAGGAGGTCTCCAGTTCCAGTCCGGCTGGGTCCACCTGTTGAACTCTTGGACCGCTTGGTCCTAGTGGCTCATGCTGGCGGTTGGTACTCGGCGCGACCGTTGGACAAGATCGCGATGATCAGGCTGATGATCTCGTCGGCCTGGGCTGGCAGTTCGTCTTGTTTGCCAGCTGCGAGAGATCGCAGAAGTGCGTACTCAAAGGCCGCGAATGCTGCCATTGCGCGCGGAAGTGTGGTTTCTGGAAGGTCTGGTGTGCGGTTGCGCTCATCGTCGTACCATGCCATCAGCATTTTGCTGCGAATCTCGCCGTAGAGAGCCCAGTCTCCAGCGCCGGGAGTCTCAAGCCCAAAGCCCGGTGCGAGCAGTCCTGCCGTGAGGACAGGCTCGTCTCTGGCTGACTCCAAGAGCTCAAGCGACACGGCGCGCAGGCGACCGAACGGCTGGCTTGAGTCTGCCTCACTCGCAGCCCTTGCCATCTCTCCTCCGGCAACAATGTTGAGTGTCTGGATGGCTTCTCTGACGCAGTCGTCAAGACCATCAAACGTTTCATAAAAAGTCTTCTTTGAAACCCGTGCGTGCGCGACGACCGAAGCGACGGTCATGGCATTCGCACCCCTGGAACCAAGCTCGTACAGTGCTCCGCGCATTATCCGACCCCGCTGGGACGCCAAAACCTGCTCACGGCTTAAGTCGTGACGGCCACTGTGGAGAGCCGCAGGCTCTACCCCTCCGGACCTCCAGTATGCAATTGGATTATCAGACATCCTTGGGAGACCTAGCGCCCCAGTCCTCAGGCTAGTTGACTGTCAGTGAAACTGTTTTTGTGACTGTGCCAGCGTCGTTTGTTGCCTTGACGGTGACGGTGTACTTGCCAGCCTTGGCGATCTTGCCAGTAATTTTGCCGGTTGATGACGAGTAAGTCAGGCCAGTTGGCAATCCTGTGAATGTGATCTTCGGATCTGGGAAGCCTGTTGTGGCAACTGTGAGGCTGAAGCTTCCGCTCGCATGGATTTGCGTTGTTGTGCCCGTCACTGTGAGTGTTGGCTTCTCGTTGACTGTGAACGTGAGGGTCTGGGTGACTGTCGCAGTGCCATCCTTCGCGGTCAACGTGACCTTGACTGGAGCTGACTTGCCAGTTGTTGGCGTGCCCGTGATCGTCGCAACACCATTGACTGACTTGAGACTCAGGCCAGCTGGCAACTTCGCAGCTGTGACCTTCGCTGACGGATCCGTTGTTTCAACAGTGATTGACGCTGGCGTGCCCACCACGACTGTTGCCGTTCTTGGTGCCGTTGGGGCAAAGTCAAGGACTCGCAATGTGAACTTCTGCGACGTAATGACACCCGTCGCATTAGACGCGGTGATCGTGAACTCGTAAACACCACCAGCTGGTGCCTTACCCGTGATCTTGCCCGTGTCAGCATTCGTGCCAGTACCGGGAGTGAACTTCACACCAGTTGGCAAACCAGTCGCTGACAGCCAAGCCTTGTCACCACTCTTGGCACTCACCTTCGCAGTGACCGCAACGGAAGTCTTGAGTGTCAAACCAGGCTCACTCGTCTCAAAATCATCCGATGTGAACTTCGGCGCACTCGACGATGGAGTCACCGTGAACGCAACGGTCGCACCATTGCCCTTTGAGTTGATCGCACGAACCGTGCCAGACACTGCCGTTCCATTCGTCAAACCATCAATGAAGCAAGAACGCTTAGTTCCATCAGTCACGCAGCTCTTTGACCCAATCTGAACCCTGTAGCCCGTAATAGCAAAGCCACCATTCGACACTGGAACAGTCCACGAAACTGACGCCTGCGCAAAGCCCCCACTAGCGACAACACCCGTTGGCACACCCGGCACACCAGTCGGAACAACCGAATTCGAAGCAGCTGACGCAATACCAGCACCAACACCATTCGTTGCAACAACAGTGAACGTGTAAGGAGTAGCACTCGTCAAACCACCCACAACGCAACTCGTAGCACCAGTCGTCGTGCACGTCCGACCACCAGGTGAGGAGGTCACCGTGTAACCAGACACTGGTGAACCATTAGCCGCGGCAGCACTCCAAGACACACTCGCCGAACCCAAACCAGCCGATGCGGAAACACCCGACGGAGCACCAGGTGCCGTCGCCGGAGTGACGGCGCTCGACGCACCCGATGCGCTACCAGCACCAACGCCATTAGTCGCAACAACAGTGAACGTATAAGGAGTGCCATTCGTGAGGCCCTCAACGGTGCAACTCCTGCCAGCACCATTTGTCTCACACGTCTTGCCACCAGGTGACGAGGTCACCTGGTAAGCCGAGATCGATGAACCACCATCAGACGCTGGAGGAGTCCACGACACCGCAGCAGACACATTCCCAGCAACCGCCGACACGCCAGTCGGAGCACCAGGCGCCGTCACAGGAGCAACAGGCGTCACCGAACTCGACGCACCAGACGCGCTGCCATCTCCAACACCATTCGTTGCCACCACAGTGAACGTGTAAGGAGTGCCGTTCGTGAGGCCCGAGACACTGCAAGAGCGGCCAGCGCCATTTGTTGTGCAGGTCTTGCCACCAGGGGATGAAGTCACCTTGTAAGCCGTGATTGAAGCCCCACCATTCGACGCTGGAGCCGTCCACGACACGGAAGCAGACACATTGCCGGCAATCGCCGAAACCGCGGTTGGAACACCAGGGTTAGTCGCAGGCGTTACGGCGCTTGAAGCACCCGACGCGCTGCCGTCACCAACGCCATTAGTTGCCACCACGGTGAACGTGTACGGCGTGCCATTAGTCAGACCCGAGACATTGCAAGACCTCGCAGCACCATTCGTCTCACACGTCTTGCCACCAGGTGACGAAGTCACCTTGTAAGCAGTGATTGATGAACCACCCGTAGAGCTTGGAGCAGTCCACGAGACCGAAGCGGACTCATTGCCTGCGGTCGCACTCACACCAGTTGGGGCACCAGGGTTAGTCTGTAAGGAGTGCCATTCGTCAGACCAGAGACATCGCAAGACCTGGCAGCACCATTCGTCGCACACGTCTTGCCACCCGGAGACGAAGTCACCTTGTAAGCAGTTATCGATGAGCCACCATCAGATGCTGGAGCAGTCCACGAGACCGCCGCCGAAGCGTTACCCGCGATGGCACTCACACCAGTTGGTGCACCAGGGTTAGTCGCAGGAGTGACGGCGCTTGAAGCACCCGAAGCCGCGCCATCACCAACACCATTAGTCGCAACAACAGTGAACGTATACGGAGTTCCATTCGTCAAACCACTCACATTGCAAGAGCGGGCAGCACCGTTCGTCTCACACGTCTTGCCACCAGGTGATGAAGTCACCTTGTAAGCAGTGATTGATGAACCACCCGTAGAGCTTGGAGCAGTCCACGAGACCGAAGCGGACTCATTGCCTGCGGTCGCACTCACACCAGTTGGGGCACCAGGGTTAGTCGCAGGCGTCACGGCACTCGACGCAGTCGACGCACTACCAGCACCAACGCCATTGGTTGCGACCACGGTGAACGTGTAAGGAGTGCCATTCGTCAGACCCGAGACGCTGCAAGACCTGGCGGCACCGTTCGTCTCACATGTCTTGCCACCAGGTGATGAGGTCACCTTGTAAGCAGTTATCGATGAGCCACCATCAGATGCTGGAGCAGTCCAAGACACGGCAGCAGACACATTCCCGGCAACCGCAGAAACATCCGTTGGAGCACCAGGCGCGGTCACAGGAACTACCGGACTAACAGAGTTCGAAGCATCGGATTCCGCTGTCTCGCCCATACCCGACTCGGCGGTAACAGTGAACGTGTACAAGGTGCCGTTGGTCAGGCCGGCAACTGTGCAGCTTCTGCCAGAGCCGTCGGTCTTGCAGGTGTTACCGCCGGGCGAAGCCTTGACGGTGAAGCTGATTACGCCCCACATCTGGGCGGCCTCGTCGGTCCAGGAGACGATCGCCGAACGATCAGCTGGCGCTGCCGCCACATCAACAGCCGCCCAAGCCGCGAGCACTGGCGTAACAGCGGTTGTCGGCGACGATGCGTCGCTGTCACCAACTGCGTTGGTCGCGACAACAGTGAAGGTGTACGCGGTGCCGTTCTTGAGTCCCTCGACGTTGCAGGTTCTCCAGCCAGAAGCAGGGCTTGAGCATGTCTGGCCACCGGGTGACGACGTGACCTTGTAACCGGTGATTGGCGAACCGTTGGAGGCCGGGGCGGACCACCACACGTTTGCTGAACCACTGCCAGCGTAAGCAGCAGCATCAGTCACAGCGTCGGGCGCACGGACCGGAGCAACTGGAGTCACAGAGTTCGAAGGATCCGACGGCTCGCTGTCACCAGCCGAGTTGGTCGCGACAACCGTGAACGAGTACTCGGTTCCATTGGCCAGACCATCGACTGTGCACGACCTGTTGTAGGAACCAACGGTCTCACAGGTCTTGCCTTCAGGTGACGAGGTGACCTTGTAACCCGATATCGCGCGCCCGTTACCTGAAGCGGCAGACCAGGACACGATCGCTGAGCC
>JAPLCH010000205.1:25573-38771 GCA_026392325.1 Solirubrobacterales bacterium
TCGCAGAGACACCAGTTGGCTTGCTGGGTGCAGCCAGAGGCCACACAGGCGATGAGATAGCTGAGGCTGCGCCGTGACCAGCAATGTTCGCCGCGACCACAGTGACCTGGTACGCGGTGCCACTCGTCAGGCCACTGAGCGTGCAAGATCTGCCCTCTCCATCGGTCTCACAGGTCTTATCGGTACTCGCGCCATCTACCCAAGCGGTTGCCTTGTAGCCCGTGATCGCACCCCCACCGTCAGACGCTGGCGCAGTCCAACTTACGCTGAGAGAGCCATCGCCAGGCACCACTGCCACGCCAGTCGGTTGGCCGGGCACGCCAGCCGGCGTGACCGCGCTCGAAGCATCAGAGTCGCTGCCATCACCAACGATGTTGGTCGCGACGACCGTGAACGTGTAAGGGGTGCCGTTGGCCAGATCGTTGACCCTGCAAGACCTGCCAGCACCATCCGTGCTGCACGACTTGCCACCCGCCGACGCGGTAACTGTGTACCCCGTCACATCAGCTCCGTTTGCGCCGGCGGCAGACCACGAAACGCTCGCAGAGCCATTACCGCTCGTTGCTGAAACACCAGACGCCTTGCCAGGCAGCCCAGCTGGCGTTACCTCGCTTGAGGCATCGGACACAGCACCAGACCCAAAAGCATTTGATGCAACGACCGTGAACGTGTACGGAGTGCCGTTCTCAAGGCCACTTACCGTGCACGACCGCGCAGCGCCGTCTGTCTCACATGTCTTCCCACCGGATGACGACGTCACCGTGTAGCCAGTGATCGCAGAGCCACCGTCAAAGTCTGGTGCAGTCCACGACACACTCGCTGACCCATCACCACGCGTAGCCGAAACACTCGTCGGCTGGCCAACCAATGGCGCTTGGGCAAGCATCGGTGCCGACGCCTCTGATGGCTCCCCGGCTCCAACAGTGTTTGCTGCACTCACCGTGAAGGTGTAGCTGTGGCCAACTGTCAGACCGCTGAACTCGAGCGGTCCGGAGCCGTCAGTTGACGAGAATGCAGCGTCAGCACTTGGATCGGTCTGGTCCTCGGCCATGGCACCGTAAAGGGTGATGTCGGAACCATTACTTGCCGGTGGAGTAAACGAAACACTCGCGATCTGGCGATCACGGTCAAAGGCTCCAACGACATCGGCCGGCGTGCCTGGAACATCAGCCGGGACGACCGAATCCGCAACGGTGACGGGATCGGACTCGCCGTAGGCGTTCGTTGCCGTGATGGCGATCCTGTACGAATGGCCGTCGATGAGCCCAGTGACAGTGCACCCCGTTGCATAGACAGCTGCCGTGCAGCTAGGTGCTTGGTCAGCAAAAGTCGACTCGAAAGTGCGCATCATCATCCTGTTAGGGACTGGTTCGGTCGTATCTGTAGCCGTGACGGTGAAGCCGGTGAGCGGGCCGCCATTCATGAGGTTGACAGCAGCCATTGCCTTGACCGCAAACGAGACGGTCGCAGAACCGGGCCCAGCTTGCACTTCGGTATCGAGAGCACCAACCAAGTTTGGTGGACCAACCGGGCTGACAAAGAGATCAGTCGGCGACACACTGGGGCCGACAGCGCTGTTTGCAACAAGGCTGAGTCGGTAGCTGTGACCGTTTTTCATTCCGGCAGTGGTAAGCGGCGATGTTGCGCCGTTAATGACGACGTCAGGCAATCCAATAATCGATATGTCCTTGGCGGTCAATCTGTAGCTGGTTACCGGCGTTCCGTTGGTGACCGATTCGTCAAAGCTCACTGACATCGCTTCGTCACCGGAGCTAACGACGATGTTGTCAGGCGCATTTGGCGGCGCCGCCACGCGCACTGGATCTGATGCTGGGGATGGCACCCCGGCACCGAAGATGCTTGAGAACGCAGTAACCGTGAATGAGTAGTCATGCCCGTTCACAAGGCCACTGACAGCGACAGGACTTATAAGGCTGCTCGACGATGGAACAACCGCTGTTGGGTCTGTCAGATCAGTCATCGTGACCATGTAGCTGAACGGGTTGAGACCACTCGCTGCCGGCGCAGTGAAGGCAACGGACGCAGATTGGTCACCAGGAGTTACAACGACGTTCGTTGGCGCATCAGGCGCCTTGCCGGGGCTGAACAGCTCAGACTTTGCTAATGAAGAGTGGCTGACAACGCCTCTGCCACCAACGCCGTTAGCGCTTACCAAGACTTGATAGCTGTCGTTGTTGGTCAGGCCCGTGAGTACCACCGGGTCGGTGTCGTAAACGGTCACGCTATCGCCAAGATCTCCCGTTGTCATGTTGACCGCGGTCAACGTGTAGGAGTTGATAACGGCGTTTCCGTTGAGGCTGGTCGGCGGACTGAAGCTCACCGAGGCTGACGCGTTACCAGGTGTTACTGAAAGATCGTTCGGCGCACTTGAAGCCCCGACTGGCGTGACCGGCTCAGTCTCGGCGGTATGGCCATCCCCAAGTGAGTTGGTCGGAGTAAACGCGAACTTGTAGCTGTGTCCATTTTGAAGCCCGCCGAAGAACAGGGTCGTTACGTCACTGCCGTCAGCACCCTCGATTGGATACCAAGTAGTGACAACTGGATCGTTGCTTGGGTCCGTCTGATCAAGCGCACGGATCGTGACCTTTGTCGTGGGCGTCTGCGGGTAGTTGAGAACGCTGAATGACACGTGAACGCCATTGAGAACGTCGACAGCCGTAGCCACGGTCGCAAGCTCGGCGGCGTAGTCACCGACGACAGTCGCGTCCGTCGCCTCGGCATCGCCTCGGCCAACCGAGTTCTGTGCAGCTACTGAGAAGTAGTACTTCGTGTCCCTGTCGAGCCATTCACCCGATACAAGTGGTGTTGCTGACACTCTGAACGTCTTCGAAGTGCCGCTGAGCAAGCTCTGGTGAGCGTCCTCGCAGGTGTCGAACGTCTCAACCGTGCAGCCCTGCGTCTTGCTCGCAATCAACCAGTATCTGAGGACCGCGGGATTAGCGACCGCGGGCGGATCAAAGTTGACATGCACGAGATTTCCGTCGGGAACAACGGAAATCAACCTTGGCTTGGACGGCACCCCACCTGCGGTCACACGGGCAGATGGATCAGATTCAGCGCCAAACCCGGCAGCGTTGCGTGCCTTGACGGTGAAGGAATAGCTGTCCCCTGGTGTGAGCCCCGTGACTCTCGCCGTCCGTGGCGATGAGTCGGAGTAGTTCGAGTCGTAGTCAATCTCGGTGCTCTGGCCGCCGTTATCTGGGTTTGTTACGTCGGTGGCGGTAACCGTGTAAGCAGTTACAGGCGAGCCGGTGGCTGAACTCAGATCCGTGGGCTGAGTGAATGTCACATCCGCAGCGCTGTCAAGCGTGCGAGCGTTAAGTCCAGCAGTTGACGCGGTGACTTCCGACGGGCTGCCCGGGGTACCCCACGGGACGACTAGCCGCTTGTCGGTCCCGAAGTAGGACTTAAGCCACCAGCCATCTGATGTGCCGAAATTAACGTCTCCAAGGTGCGAGTTCACTGTGCTTTCGGTGCTCCCGGCGCTATTGGTGGCCTTGAGCACAAGCGAGTACCAGCGGCCTGCCGTAAGACCTGGGACGGTCATCGGCGAGGACTTGCCGACCACTTCGATAGCAGCCGCGCTCGGGTTGGCGAGGTCACGCGCTGTAAGCATGTACTCAGTAATAACCGAGCCATTGTCAGATGGCGGCGTGAAGGTTGCGGTCGCCGAGCGGTAGCCAGCCTCCGCCGTGAACTCTGGCACCGAAGGCTTGCCAACTGGTGTTTGGAAGCCGGTTGATTGCGCAGAGACTGGCCCAACGCCTAGTGCGTTGATCGCCTGCACCCTGAACGTGTAGTGGTGTCCATTGGTCAGTCCACCAATCGGGTAGCCAGCACTCTGGAGCTCAGCCGATGCGCCGACGTCTGCTGTTCGATCGTCGCCTTCTGCGTCACTCAAGTCGTGAGCGAGCAGCCTGTAGGCAGTGATCGGCAAGCCGTTAGCCGATGGAGCAGTGAAGAAGACACGAGCCGATCCGTTATCCGCTTCTGCTGTCACGTCGCTTGGCGCATCGGGGATCGCGGCTGGTGTAACCGGTGCTGAAGCAACCGACTCAGCACCTGCGCCCTTTGCGTTGACTGCATGCACTCTGAACTGGTAGCTGTCGCCTTGGGTCAGGCCTGTGACCTTGAACGGCTCTTCCCATCGATCTGTGGTCTGGCCGCCGCGGGCTGGGTCGGTCAGGTCATGTGCAGTTACGACAAACCGCGAGATTGCTGAACCACCGTCGTCAATCGACCGATTGAAGGTGACAACCGCACTGTCGGCTCCAGCAACCGCCGATACTTCATATGGAGCCTCAGGCACGCCGGCCAAGAGCGCCTCGGCCGCTGCGTAGGCCCATGTGCCCTTGAGCTCAGCACTCGAAACGGCACGGACGCTAACTGAGTAGCCACTTCCGTTTGAGATGCCAAGGCGGGAGGCGCTCAAGGTGATACTTGCAGCCTCACCTGCGCCCGCATCACAGCTGCAGGCAGCGTCGCTCAGGCTCACGAAATAAGTACCGCTACCGAGCCAGTTGCTAGTTGAAACCTCATAGCCAACAATCGCTGCGCCACGCGTGGCTGGGACCTTGAAGTTGACGCTGAGCGTACGATAGCCACCGCTTGCCGTCAGCTCGCGCGGCGCATCTGGTCCGCCCGCGACCAAGGTGTCCGCTGACGGCTGTGACGCTTGGCTTGTACCGACTGCGTTGGTGGCTGTTACCCGGAATGTGTAGTGATGCCCGTTGGTAAGGGCACCGACGGTTACCACTGACGAAGCGCTTCCATCGACGGTTACTACGCGACTCTCAGCCGAGGGATCGGTCAGGTCGCTGGAGACAACCTGGAACGCAGTGATCTGCGAGCCGTTTGCGTTTGGACTTTCGATTGAGACAGCCGCTGAGCGGTCGCCGCCTGTTACCGAACGGATCCCAGGTGCGTCCGGTACCGCTGGCGCCTTGACTGGAGTCGCCCCATCGCTTGCCTGCGATACATCACCTTGTCCGTACCTGTTGGTTGCGACAACAGTGAAGGTGTAGTGGTGCCCGTTCGTAAGGCCGCTGAAGGTGACCGGGCTTGAGCTACCTTCTGCAGTGAAGTCTGGGCCCGCGGTGTCATTGGCTGTGACCGTGTACTTGGTTATCGCCGCGCCGTTTGAATCCGGTGAAGCAAACGAAACTCGTGCAGAGCCGTCTCCAGCGGCAGCGGTTGGCTGCTCGATCGGGTCGGGTGTGCCACCAAGAGTCAGCGGGTCGCTCGCAGCAGAAGCATCGCTCTCGCCGGCAGCGTTACTCGCATTCGCAGTGAACACGTACTCGTGTCCTTCTGTGAGATTGCGGAACTCAGTGCCACGCCAACCATCTGAGTCGAGGACGACCACCTGGTCCTCAATCGTTGGGTCAGTTGAATCGTGTGCCGTGACCCTGTAGGCCGTAATGGCGGATCCGTTGGCAGATGGTGCGCTGAAGTTGACCACCGCGGAACGCGACCAATAGGTTCTCTCCGCGCTGCTCTTGCTCTGCCTGTAAGCCTTGGGCTCAACCGTGACTGCGGTAGGTGCATCAGGCTCTCCGGATGGGCGGGCGTTTGCGTAGTCCGAACGGTCGCTCGCCCCGAACCCGTTAGTCGCCATAACGTCGAACGAATAGTCCTCGCCAGCTACAAGCCCAGTGACGGTGATCGGGCTTGACGTGCCGGTCACCACAAATGGCCCGCCTTCGCCCCAGGCAGTCACGGTATAGCTCTCGATTGCCGAGCCGTGGGTTGATGGTCCATCGAAGTAGACAACCGCCGAGCGCTTACCGGCGGCCACAGCTGGACGCGCGGGGGCGTCCGGAACGCCGCCGAGATTCACCGTGTTTGAGAGGTCAGAAGCCGCGCTCGCGCCAACCCTGTTGATCGCCTTAACGCTGAACTTGTAGTCGTCGCCCTCGATCAGGCCGGCGAACGTCGCACCCGACTCGTCTGTT
Organism: Solirubrobacterales bacterium; assembly: GCA_026392325.1. GTDB lineage: Bacteria > Actinomycetota > Thermoleophilia > Solirubrobacterales > Solirubrobacteraceae > WLNJ01. Next base: position 31,549 of record JAPLCH010000205.1, read on the forward strand.
GCCAGATCATTTCTGGAGCTGTCAAGGATGACCGTCTGACCACCGTTTGCAGGTGCAGTCAAGTCGTGGGCGGTGACCACGTACGAGAGAATGCTTGAGCCGTTCGCGCCTACTTCACCGAAGCTAACCCGGACAACCTTCTCCGTGTTGGATCGAATTCCGGCGGTCGCAGTTACACCTGTCGGTGTGGCGGGCGCATCTACCGCGGTCACCAGTGTTGAGCACTGCGACCAATCCCCACGTCCGCGGCTGTTCGTGGCAGCAACCTGCCAGTTGTAGTAATCACCGTTGCGAAGGCCGGTGACCCTAACCGACCCTGGCTTGGTAGGTGTCGCAACAACGTTGTTATTTCCACATCCGCGAACGGTGTAAGAAGTTATTGGCGCACCATTGGACTGCGCTGCGTCGAATGAGATGACGGCAGCACCAGCGCCCACTGTCACGGTCGGCTTGGCAGGGGCATCAGGTTTGTCGGCGAGATTCAGGGTTTGTGACTCATCTGAGGATGGGCCAGCTCCGATCGCATTGAGCGCAACCACTGAGAAGGTGTAATCGTCGCCCACCACAAGGTCTGAGAAGTCAGCAACGGTCGCATAACGGCCGACGATTACCTTCTGGCCCCCGCGCGCCGAATCGGTTTGGTCATGCGCTGTGACCTCGTAGGAGGTGATCGTTGACCCACCATCGCTTTCAGGCGGACTGAACGAAACGCGCGCAACAGAACTGTCAACTGGGGAAACGTTCGCTGTGACGCTCGTCGCCGCACCTGGCTTGCCAAGCGGATAGGCATAGTCGGTGTCACCTGAAGCGGAGCTTGTACCGATTGCGTTGGTTGCCGACACCTTGAATGTGTAGCCATGCCAATAGCTGAGCCCCGAAACCCTGATCGGGCTTCCACTGCCTGTCACCGTCTGTGGGACATCAATGCCTGTGCCATCGGTAGCCACGACGGTGTAGCTCGTGATCGGAGAACCGTTAGCTGCAGGAGCTGTAAATGCGACTTCAGCGGTGCGGTCACGCATGATGATCGTCGGCTTGGCCGGGGTGTCAGGTTCAGTTGCAGTCGACACAGCTGTCGACTCGACCGAAACCGCGCCTTCACCGCGGGCGTTAGTCGCACGGATCGTGAACGAGTAGCTGTCCCCTTGCGTAAGACCACCGAGTCGAACCGTTGACGCGGTTCCGGCAACCGTCGCTTGTTGTCCACCATTGCCTGAATTTGTTAGGTCCTTCGCAGTGGCTGTGTAGCCAGTTACCTGCGAGCCGTTTGCGTCTGCTCCGGTGAAGTTGATCGTGACCGCGTCAGCTCCATCGGCCGTAACGATCAGGTTTGACGGCGCGCCCGGCACGCCGTACGGAGTGACTGCTGCAGAGGCAGCTGACTGTGCGCCAGTGCCAAGTGCGTTTGTGGCAGAAACCTTGAATGTGTAGCGATCGCCGTTGGCGAGGTTGTTGAATGTGACATCGCGCGAGGTTCCATCAATTTGCTGGCCACCGCGGGTCGCGTCAGTCAGGTCCTCTGCGACGACCGTGTAGCCGGTGATCGCTGACCCGTTGTTGGCGGGCTGGCCAAACTCAACTCTTGCGGACTGATCACCCTCAGTGACAGTTAGATCGGTAACCACAGCTGGGACGCCAGTCGGCTGAACTTCGTTGGACGCCGATGACGCCGACGAGTCCCCGATGGCGTTTGTTGCCACGACGCGGAACTTGTAGCTGTGGCTTGCGATCAGTCCAAGCACCGTGATCGGTGTGTCTGAACCGCTCGCCGTTTGCCCGCCAGCTTCTGGATCGGTGAGGTCTTGAGCAGTGACGGTGTAGGAGCTGACTGCAGCACCGTTTCCGCTAGGCGCGCTGAATGAGACAGCAGCCGATAGCTTGCCAGCCGTCGCCGTGACTGATTCTGGAGCATCTGGGACTGTCGCTGGGACTACGTCCTCGGCAGCCTCAGGTGAGTCCGGCCCAGTTCCCACAGCGCTTACTGCCTTGACGACGAAGCTGTAGCGGTCGCCATTGGCCAATCCGGAAATCGTGATTGGGCTAGCTGATCCGGTTGCGGTTTGACCGCCGCGGCCTGAGTTGGTTCGGTCAATCGCAGTAACGGAGTAGCTCGTGATTGGCGAGCCGTTGGTTGACGACGGTGGGGTGAACGCAACCGACGCTGAGCCATTGCCGCGTGTTGCTACAACCCCGCTCGGTGCAGCGGGAGCACCTGCCGGAGTTACGGCGGGCGACTCACTAGAAGAGGCACCCAAACCTGCCGCGCTCACTGCCCGCACCTTGAACTTGTAGCTCACGCCGTTAGAGAGCCCTGTGAAGACGCAGCTGCGCGATGAGCCCGTAAGCGCAGGCGTCTTGCACGCGTCCGGAACTGGAACGGCTGGAGTCGAGCTAACCGAGTAGCCGCTGATTGCGAATGGGAAATCAGGCTCCTCCCACGTCACTGTTGCTTGGCTGTCTCCCCGTGTTGCAGCGACGCCATTCGGAGCGCGCGGCACGGGCACTGGGGTGACCTCATTTGACTCGGCTGAAGCGCTCCCGTTAAGCCCCGCACTGTTGACTGCGGCGACGGTGAACTTGTAGCGGGAACCGTAGGTGAGGCCTGTCACCTTCACGGGGATTGTCGTCCCTTCCGCACCGCTGGACGCCTCAGCGTTATCGAGATTGATTGCCGTGACCACGTATCGGGCAACTGCCGTTCCACCGTCTGAACTTGGCGGCTTGAAGCTGACTGCCGCGGTGTTTGCATCCGCCCCAATGCCCAAGGTTGCCGTCACATCAGTGACAGCCGCTGGCGCAGCTGCCGGGACGATCACGGCAGACTGGTTCGAAGGCCCGCTGCTTCCGACCGCATTGCTGGCCACGACTATGAAGCTGTAGCGGTCGCCATTAGTGAGCCCCGTCAGCTCAACGGCAGTGGCATCGGTAGTAGCCGTTTGGCCGCCGGCACTTGGGTTCGTCAGATCATTTGCCGTGACGGTGTAACGACCTTGAGTTGGGACGCCCGGAGTTCCATTCCAAGTGACGCTGATCCCATTGTCCGTTCTGGCAATGCCGCTGATTGAGGGGCGGCCAGGCAATGTGCCTGGGATCATCTGCTGCGAAGCAGCAGATTCAGATCCTGTACCAACCGAATTACGCGCTGCAACGGTGAAGGTGTAGCGATGCCCTGGCTCCAGAGCGCTGACGGTGACCGGGTTGTCGCCTGACCACTCGGTCCTCGGTGAGCCGCCAGCCGTCAGGTCGTTGATCGTTACCCGGTAGTCGCTGACGGCTACATTTCCGTTTGGCTCTGGGACAGTGAAGCTGACCGATGCAGAACGCACGCTAGGCACAGCTACGACGTTGGTTGGAGCGAGCGGTGGGGCGTTTGGAGTTACCGCTTGGGACTCTGAGGACGGACCGCTCGGGCCAAATGAGTTGACTGCTGCGACCTTGAACTTGTAGGAATCACCGTTGGCCAAGCCGCTGAAGACACAGCTCATCCGTCCGTATGAGTCGGTCAGCGGCGTCGAGCAGACGCCCCCAGGAACAGCAGGCGACGAGCTCACTCGGTAGTCGCTGATGAGCAGGCCGCGAACGTTGACTGGAGGCAGCCACGAAACGGTCACAGCGCGGTCGCCTCGCGTGGCGCCAACACCAGTTGGAGCATCCGGTTCCCCGTATGGGGTAACAGCATCGGTCGCAGTCGACCAATCGCTGAAATCGAGAGCGTTGCTCGCCTTCACTTGGAACCTGTATGTGCGGCCATTCTCAAGACCAGAAACGACACAGGAGAGAGCACCTGTCGTCTCACAGCCTTCTAGTCCGCTGTTGGAATCCCTGACTGTGTACTTGCTGATATCGCGACCGTTGGGCTCGGCATTCACGAACGAGACCGTTGCCGACGAGTTCCCCGCAGTCGCAGTGACTGTGGCGGGCGCCCCTGGACGACCGTAAGGCACAACCTCGGCCGACGGGTTGGACCTAGAACTCGTGCCAGCAGCATTTGTTGCCTTTACGACGAACTTGTAGGAACGTCCGTTGGTAAGGCCTGTTACCCAAACGCCTGAATGATCAGCCGCGGTGTCGAAATCCTGATTGCTGTTGGTGGCAGTGACGGTGTAGCCGGTGATCCTCGAGCCACCGTCCGCCACGTCAGTCCACTCGACGAAGGCCTTGCCAGAATCCGCGCGCCCCGTGACCGCGGTCGGAGCATCCGGCTTGGTCAACGGCGTCACAGAATCTGATGAAGCTGACTCAATCCCTGTATCTACCGCGTTGGTCGCGGTCACTTCGAATCTGTACGGCTGGCCATTGATCAAGCCCGGCACGGTTATCGGGCTTGACTTTCCACTCACGGTCGCGACAAGGCCGCCGTCGCCTGTTGCCGCGTAAGCCTTAACGGTGTACTTGGTGATTGCTGCAGCACCGTCGAATGGGGCCGCAAAGGCAACAGACGCGGACCTGTCCCTAGGTGTCACGACGACGCTTGTAGGCTGGCGGGGAGCAGCCTGGACCAGCACCGGCCTCAAGCTCCGGGACAGGAAGGTAGGAATGCCGATGGTGACCGGGTCACTCCAACCAAGCTCACTATGTGTTCTCACGACGAACTGGTAGCTGTGGCCAACGACCAATCCGTCATTGGCTGTGGAAAAGTCCTCGTTGCCCCCCGAAAGTCCCTGCGTGCTGATCTTGATCACAGGGTGTTCTGCAGAGTTCGGGTCATCAAGGTCGGTGGCAGTCACCTTCTGCTGGTTAATCTGGTTGCCGCCGTCATCACCCGGGGTCCAATTGACAGAAACAGTTGTGTAGTCGTGAGCCTTGTCGTAGCTGCTTGCTGCTGAAAGTGAGTTGCTGACGAATAGCCCCCCGCCCATTGAGCGACTACCTGCGACCGCTTCAGGTCGTTTACCGGGCTTCGCTCTTACGTCTTCACTGGCGACACTTGTCCCGACACCATTTGTCGCAGTTACTGCCAATTGCACTTGGCCGCCGTTTTCAATCCCCGTAAGGACAATCGGTGACCCTGTTCCCTCGGCATGGACACTTGAAACCCTGCCATCGCGAGACCACTTTGAACCGTCAACCGAGTACTTGGCGATCGGCGAGCCGCCGTTAAGTGGCGCATCGAACTTCACGGTGACGCGGCCATCACCCGGAGTTGCCTCAACACCATCGACCTTGTCCGGTACATCAGCAGGAACCGTCACGGGTGATGTAGGCGCAGACACCGCGTCGGGCTTGCCAGGCCGGTGCGTCGTAACGGTAAACGCGTATCTATCTCCACCTTGGAGGTTGTCGATGCCGTTCCATGGCCTGCTGTAAGGGCGGCCGAACAGATCGGCTTCGCCGTCAAGCACCCATCGTGCGCGCGTCAAAAGCGAACCGGACCAGCTGCCGTAGTGGTCCCAGCCAGACGGCAGGGCGAGTGGGTGGCTCCACGTTTCAGCTTCTGCCGTCTGCCCGCCCTTTGAGGGATGGTCAAGATTGGTTGCGGTGATCGTGTAAGTCGAGACCGATCCGCGATCGACCGACGGAGCAACCCAACGCAAAGCGGCTCCCGAGCGGGTCCTCCGGTCTACGGGGCAGTCCTCGCTCGAATGTCGCTGACACGAACCGTGGTTAATTGAACTGGTCACGGTTGCCGGGGTCATATCGACCGTCAAGCCTGTCGCAGTGAGAGTTTCGCCTCCTGTGAAGGAAGTTGGCGAAGTTGGGGTTGATTCATCGCTTTCAGTGAAGTCCGCCCCGTTCTTGGACCGAGCAACTACAACAAAGCTGTAGTCGTGCCCATTCACAAGGCCATCCACCGTAATTGGGCTTGTCGCGCCGGAGACAACCTTGGCCCCTTGGTGTGGATCGTCGGCATCCAAGTCAAGTGCCGTGACTGTGTAGTCAGTGATTGGCATTCCGCGGTCAACCGATGGCGTGAAGCTGACGGTGGCCGATGTTGATGTCTGACCATCAACCTTTACATCTGTCGGGACGGTCGGCTTCTGCGGAGCGGTACCGGTGGTCGTGAAGGTCGGACCGATATGTGTCGTGTCGGAGTTGTCACTGATCTCGGAATAGCTGTTGGCGTAACCAAGCGTCGCGTTGTGACCAGCTGACACTTCGAATCGATAATTACGACCTGGCGTCAGCCCCCAGATTGGGAATCGAATGGTCGGCTTGGCAAACTGCTGGCCGGTTGGGCCGAACTCCTTGCGGTACGGCCAGTCAAATGATCGAGTCGGATCATCAACATCAATGACCTTGACCAGATAGTTGGTGATTGTTCCGCCACCATCATCACCGGGGGTGATGGTGATTACACCTGTTGTGGTCGGTGGTTGCCAATGGGGGGTTGCATAGAGCGGCCCGTTGGTGGAGCACTGCGCCGCGTGATCGACAACGTCATTAGCCCGAACTCCCGGCCAGGTTGGATCCTCACCGTCAAGCACCTTGTTGAATGCGTCAAGGCTTGTGTCCATGATGCGTGGGGAGCCACGCTGAAAACGGTCGCGTCCATAGTCAACGAGGGCTTTCCAAGACGTCTCGGTGAAGTAGTCCGAGAACTTGACACTGCACTTGGGGCTGCGCTGGCCCGGAGGTATTCCGAATGCAGTCCGCCAAGTCGTCTTCGGCTTGACAACGTCGGACGGAAGGTAATTGGGCATGGACAGTGGCTTACCGTCTGAACCCTCTGCGTTGACAGCTGGATAGATCGACTTCAGTGAGACCTGCACGTCAGCTGGGCGGCCAAGATTGCGGACAGGCCAAACGTCTCCGTAAGTGCCTCGCGCCGGCCCGAATGACCCGTCTGAAGAGTTGTAGACGCACTGACCGGCAACCGGGCAACCCTGCCCGCCCTGAATTCCGGAGAACCGCCAACCGAACGCCGTCGCGAACATCTCATCGGGGACGCCGTGGGTCGTCTGGCTTGAAATCCGCGGTAGTTCGTACCTATGAGCCTGTCGCTCGATGCTGTTGTCAGAAACAGGCATCCACGCAGAAGCACCCTCCAGCGTACGCTTGCGCACGATTATTTGGTAGTGATGACCGAAGGTGAGCTTGAGGTCTACGCAGGCAGCTCCGCTGGCTGGAGTCGGACAGTCATTCGTGCCGGGCACGACACGGACCACTCGATCTGGCGCGCGTCCCAAGTCAGGGAACCAGTTGGAGGGCGTAGGCGTGTAGATCGTCACCTTCCGACCCCCGAAGGAGTGGGTCGAGAGCACCGGCTGTGGATTAGGCCAACG
>JAPLCH010000145.1 GCA_026392325.1 Solirubrobacterales bacterium
GCTCGCGCGAGAATGATCCATCTCCGATGTCCACAAGTCGAACAACATCGCCGTACTTCTCGCCGAAGAGCGCCATTGCGCCGGCAGCCTTGGCCTCTTTAAGTCCAGTCTGTTTCCAAACCACAGGCTCGTTCGCGACTATCTGCGAATTAACAGCGTCCTCAACTGCAGCAATGTCCTCGGCGGTCAAGCCTTCTCCATGAGTGAAGTCGAAGCGGAGCTTGTCCGGGCCAACATAAGAGCCTGCTTGCCGAACATGGTTCCCCAAGCGGTCACGCAGAGCGGCGTGAAGCAAATGCGTCGCCGTGTGGTTTGCCTCCGTGGCGTTCCTTGCGGGCCTGCTTACAGAAGCGGTCAGCTCGTCACCAGCAGTCGGGACAGCCGAGCCGGCATCAACCACGATCGCCTGATCCTCGCCAAGCCTCATCACTGATTTGACGGACATCGCAGTGCCATCGGGTGAGACAAGTACTCCAGAGTCGGCCACCTGTCCACCACCAGCCGCGTAGAACGGGGATCGGTTCAGCTTGATAACAGCAGTTCCATCCGAAAGGCGTTCGCTTGCCGTGACGGTTACCGGGACCGTCTCCTCTGAATAACCAACAAATTCCGTCGGGGCGGCAGTGCCAGCAAGCCGTGCGGCTGCAAGTCCAACGGCAGCCGCGGCATCCTCCCCTTCGGAGGCACCTGCCCCGCCCCTAGCCCGCTGCCTCTGGGCCTCCATAAGTGTTTCAAATCCGGTCTCGTCAACACCAAGTTCGTGTTCCGCAACAAGTTCAAGGGTCAGGTCAATTGGAAAGCCGTGCGTGTCGTGAAGCTGAAAAGCGTCGTCCGCTGAGACCACAGCAGTTCCCTCCGCGAGCGCCCCAGCAATCAGCTCGTCGAGAAGAGCCGACCCAGCCTCGAGTGTCCGACCGAAGCCCTCTTCCTCTGAGCTCACCCAAGTGCGGATCGCTGAACGCTGCTCGGTGAGTTCTGCGTAGCTCGCACCCATCACGTCCTCAACGACATCGGCGTAACGGGAGAGGAATCCAGGCTCCATACCAAGCTTCCTTCCGTGCAGAATCGCCCTGCGCATGAGCCGACGAAGAATGTAGCCCCGATCCTCGTTGGATGGGACCACGCCATCCGCAATAAGGAAACACATGGCCCTGGAGTGATCAGCAAGAATTCGCAGAGACCGCTCTTCTACCGCGCTGGTGGACAGCTCACGGCCCAGTTGCATCAGTGGCACAAACTGGTCTGTGTCAAATACGGACTCAACTCCCTGGAGAATTGCAGCCATGCGATTCAATCCCATGCCAGTGTCGATGTTCTTCGAAGGCAGTGGGGTCAGGACTCCAGGTTCAGTCTGTTCGAACTCCATGAAGACCAGATTCCAGAACTCGAGATAGCGCTCACCATCATCCCCAGGCCTCTCATCATCCGGGCCAAAGTCAGGGCCACGATCCAGATAGAGCTCAGAGCAGGGACCACAGGGACCGGTTGGCCCGGCCTGCCAGAAATTGTCCTCGCGCCCAAGCTTGACTATCCGATCCAGGGGGACTCCCAACTTCGTCCAAGCGTCGATCGCCTCCTGATCTGCTCCGACCCCGAGGTCCGGATCTCCGGCAAAAACAGTTATCCAAACCTTCTCCGGATCAAAGCCGAACGCGCCAGTGACAAGACTCCACGCGTGTTCGATTGCACCTTCCTTGAAGTAGGCACCAATGGAGAAATTTCCCAGCATCTCAAAGAATGTCAGGTGCCTTGCTGTCAGCCCTACATTCTCAATGTCCGTTGTCCGGAAGCACTTCTGACATGAGGTCAAGGTTGAATTTGGCGGGGTCTCCTGCCCGAGGAAATAGGGCTTGAGGGGGTGCATGCCCGCCGTCGTCAGAAGAACAGACGGGTCATGGTTGGCTGGCACCAGCGGGGCCGAAGCCAACCTGTGATGCCCTTCTGACTCGAAGTGGTCCAGAAAGAGTGCGCGGATTTCGTCGGATGACTTCATGTTGAGTCAGTCAGTCTAGGCGGCATGACTTGAGATCGTGGCGCAGCCAATGATCAGATCACCGTCGAGGAGGCACGCGATCTGCCCTGCAGCAACAGTCTCCACCGGGGCAGTGAAGGTCAGGACTCCGGAGCCAGTCTCAGAAAGCTCCAGTTTTGCCGGAACAGCAGTGGCGTGATGTCGGAGGCGGGCAGAGGTCACGCGCGAGCTTTCTCGGCGGAGGTCAATGTCCTCCAGAAGTACCTCTACAGAGGCGATCCGATCCTTTGATGCGACCGTCACAGTGTTGGTTTCCTGATCGGTCCGAAGGACGTAGAGCGGCTGTCCCCCACCGATTCCAAGCCCTCGGCGCTGGCCGACCGTGTGATGGTGGATTCCGCGGTGGGTGCCAACGCGCTGCCCCTCCTCGTCCAAAATTGGGCCCTCAACATCCTCAAGTCCGCCGTGCCGCTTGAGGAATGCTTCCCGTCCCACCCCGGCCAGAAAACAGAGGTCTTGACTGTCAGGCTGATCGGCGACCGAGAGCCCCGCGTCTCCAGCAAGCTTGCGGACAGCTGGCTTTGTCATCTCACCGAGCGGGAATTCCATCCGTGCAAGAACCGACTCGGGAACTCGTGCCAAGGCGTACGCCTGTTCCTTGTTGGGGTCTGAGCCCTCCTGCAGGAGCGGCTTGCCCTCATTTCCAGGCTCTACTGCAAGACGCGCATAGTGACCAGTCACAAGCTTCTCAGCTCCCAGACACATTGCC
>JAPLCH010000101.1 GCA_026392325.1 Solirubrobacterales bacterium
CTTAAAGTATGAAGTCCCGTGATGCGATGCGTATACTTGACGAACTGTCGGCATCCCAGTGGGGGATGCTGACGACAGCACAGGCGGCTGCGCACGGGGTCCCACGACTCGACCTCTCCCGCCTGTCTCAGGCCGGCCACCTCGAGCGGCTCGCGTACGGCGTGTACCGCAACGCTGGCGCTCCCTCTGAGGAGTTCGAGAGCCTGCGCGCAGAGTGGCTGGCAGCTGATCCTTCACACACTGCCGAGCAACGTCTCCTGGACGTAACCGGAGGCGTTGTGGTTATGGGCCAGTCCGCCACATCGCTGCACGGCGTCGGCGACCTGGCAGCTGACCGGCACGAATTCTCAACACCTGTCCGGCGCCAGACCCAGAGGACTGCGGTCAGCTACCGCTGGCGCCAGCTAGATCGCGGCGACGTGACGATCGCCCGCGGTCTCCCTGTCACCACGATCGAACGAACCATTGCAGACCTTGTCCAAGATCGGACCGATCTGAGCCTGGTTGCCGGCGTGCTCCAGGACGCGGCGCAGAGACGGCGGCTCAATACCGACCGGCTGACGGAGCTGCTCGCCCCCTTCGCCCCCCGCAACAATCTCCGCAAGGACGACGGTGCAGCGCTCCTCAATCGGCTCACTGCGATCGCTGGCCTCGACACCGCCTCCCTCGTCGAGGAGATCTCGTCCTCGGAAACGCTGAGCGCCCTAGTCGCCGCAAATAGCCTGTCGCGATTCACCCACGTCGACCTATCCGACGCAGTCACCGGGCCGGCGACCCAGAAAGCGCTCCGCGAGTTCAACGAGTCGGTCGCCCGGTCGGTGCAGCAGTCGATGGCTCCTGTCCTAGAGGCGCTCGCTGGGTCCATCGAGATGCCGCGAATGGACGGCCTCGACGTAACGCTCGCAGAGATGGCGAAACAGGTCTCGCTCAACCTCCCGACCCAGAACCTGCTCGCATCCTTCGGCAAGGAGTGGGCGGCCAGTCTCACAACGGCAGTCGCCACTGCTGGAGCAGACCTACCGTCAGCGAAGAAGTTCATCGAAGCGGCCCGCCACGTCGAGGCGGTGGCCACCTCCTAAGGGGAACTCGATCGGGCGCGCCTCACGTGCGACGTAGTTCGCTCACCCATTCAGCAAACCACGTTCTAACAACTAAGCGGTCCGCGCTTGAGCAGGGAAGTTCGTCATCCGCAATGCGATCGAGACGAGCAAAGGCATCCGCCACCTCATTCACCGTCACGCCCCTGTCGAGCGAGCCTGCCCACCGGATGCAGTCCGAGCGTCCAAGGCTTCGGCTTAGCTCCCAGAGATCAGTGAAGTCCCGCCCTTCGGCCCGATCCAGAGTGGCGAGGACCTTGCGGGCTGCAAGATCCTCTGGCGCAAGTGTCGGGATGCCATCGATACTTACAAGCGGAAATAAGGGAGGCGAGTCGACGGCAAGGTCAACCTCGAGCCTCTGGTCATTAAGCGTTGCTAGGAGCCGGGCGAAGGTGTCATGGTCGCGGACAACCTCAACGACCCAACCCTCGGCTCCGAGCGTTGCTATCAAGGCTGCGGCAAGCGGGCGA
>JAPLCH010000087.1 GCA_026392325.1 Solirubrobacterales bacterium
GCCGCAGGAGCCTCTTCAGTTGCCTCTGCTGCAGGAACCTCTTCAGCAGCAGGTTCTTCGGCAACTTCTGCCGCAGGAGCATCTTCAGCAACGGGTGCCTCAGCTGCTTCTGCTTCCGGCACTTCCACCTCAGGAGCTTCCACACCAGCGGCCTCAACTACGGAGTCCTCAAGCATTGTTCCCTCGGACGGCTGGCTTGGGCCCTCGAGGAGCTCACGCTGAATCGCCTCTTCAGGACCAAGATCGGTGCGCTCGCGGACGCGCGCCTTGCGGCCAATTCGGTCACGAAGGTAGTAGAGCTTTGCGCGGCGAACATCGCCACGACCGGCTACTTCAATCTGCTCGATCTTTGGCGAATGAAGGGGGAAAATACGCTCGACCCCAACGCCGAAGGACTGCTTGCGAACAGTGATGGTCTCGCGGACACCGTGTCCTGCTCGGGCGATAACGATGCCCTCAAAGAGCTGGATCCTGCTTCGCGTACCTTCAACAACCTGGACGTGAATGCGAACACGGTCCCCAGCATTGATGGACGGAAGACGCTGGAGCTGCTCGCGTTCAAGTTTTTCAATTACAGAACTCATGAAATGAAAGGCCTTCTGTGGACGGTCGACGGCGTCGACGGGAACACAATCCTAGCCGCTGGCGGCCTCAGCCGTCATCTGGCGAATTATTGGCTGCTCCGCGGGCCTGACTTTCGGCTCGCCGCCACGCTTCTATCCGCCCGTGGTCGCCCGAAAGAAGTATCTCCGGAACTGCCCAGTCACGCCAAACAGCAGGCCTCGTGTAGTGGGGATATTCCGGCTGTCCATCCAATGCCGCCGAGAAACTCTCTTCAACGGCTGAGTCCGCGTGACCCAGAACACCCGGAAGCTTTCGCAGAACCGCGTCACAAACCGCCATCGCGGGAATCTCTCCTCCTGCCAGAACAAAACGCCCCAGGGAAATCTGGTCGGTGCAGAAGTGCTCGATTATCCGCTCATCAAACCCCTCGTACCGTCCACACAGGAGTGTCAGGTCACTTGAGTCTGAAAGCTCCTCAACCAGCGTCTCGTCCAGAACCCGCCCGCCGGGCGTCAGGGCTATGACACGCCGACCCGGCAATCTGTCTGCGGGGTCATTCCCATAGCGGTCACGCAGTGCCGATTCGACGACATCGACTCGCAAGACCATCCCCGCCCCTCCACCAAAAGGAGTGTCGTCCACCTGGCGGCCGGTGAGTGTTGTGGAATCCCGATAGTCAATCGCCTCCACCCTGTGACCGAGCTCCTGTGCATTACGCACATGGTGCTGCGAGTTGAACCAGGCAAATGAGTCTGGGAACAGAGTGAAAACGTCAATGTTCACTCTGACGCCTCACCAAGGAACTTGAGATCAATATCAATTCTTTTGGCCGGAACATCAACGCTGCGGAGCGCGTCGCCGACCATCGGAACGAGCAACTGGTTTCCCACGGCCCGGTCGACTGCAAGCACCTCGCACGACGGAAGACCGATCAGGTCAACAACGACTCCCACTTCGAAACTTCCATCGAAGACCGTGCAGCCAATTAGCTCCGAGGCCCACCACTCATCCTCGCCAAGCTCAGGAACCGACTCGAGGGCAACCTCAATGATCGAGCCACGAAGTTGATCCGCGTCCTCTCGGCGGGAGGATCCACGGAGGCGGACGATCGGCTTTGCCGGAGTACCTGAAACTCGCTCAATCGTGCGCTCTTCTCCGTCCACAAGCACCAGTCCACCCTTCTTCAGGAGACCGGGTACTGCCTCGGCAACCTTTACGGAGCCGTCGAGACCGTGGGGGGAGCTAATCCTCCCCGCGCGGGCGTTGATTGGCCCAGCGGCCATCTGCTCAGTCAGTCGATGATGTCGACGAAGACACGGTGACCCTCTGGGGCAGCGGCCTTGACAAGTGTTCGAAGTGCTTGAGCCGTACGACCGTCCCGGCCAATTACGCGGCCGTAGTCGTCATCGGCAACGCTGAGCTCGAGAACGATGGCGTCGTCCTCCTCTGCCTGAGTGACCTTCACTGCATCAGGGCTTTCGACTACGGCAGAAGCCAGAGTCTCAAGAAGTTCGCGAACGTCCACGGGAATGCCTAGCGGGCGTTTGGATCAATGCCCTGGATCCGCATGAGGCGCCGAACTGCTGCTGTTGGCTGCGCTCCCTTGGCCCTCCCGTCCTTGATCCGGTCCTCGTCGAGACTGATCGACGATGGCTCGGTTTGGGCGTTGTATTGCCCAACCGTCTCGAGGATGCGCCCATCGCGCGGTGCGCGCTGATCAGCAGCAACAACCCGCCATACAGGGTTCTTGTGGCTGCCTACGCGTGTGAGTCGGATTCTTACTGACATAGTTAGTCGCCCCCACTCGTAAGCAGGACCGTTCCGAGAGAGTAGCGGTCGGAGGCATCTTCATGCTTCCTGGGCAAGATCAGGTGCTCTTTATTCACTGACAACAGCAGTCGCGCCGCGGAGCTCAACAACGTGAACGCGCGTCCCAGGCTCAATAACCGTGCCGTCCTGCCAAGTCCTTGCGGTCCAGATCTCACCATCAATCCGCACACAGCCAACGGCCTCCTGGTTGACGATTCGCTCGACAACCACACCAGGTCTCCCAACGAGGGTGCCTGCGCCCGCGCGCGTGCGGGTCTCGTCAGCCCCGCTGGACCGGAGGGCCGGACGGATGACCCAGCGGCCAAGTACCAGCACCAACAGGAAAACAAAGAGCGAGACGAGAATCCCACCGCCAAGATTGTCGGCTGCCGCGGCGAGTAGGGCGGCAACAGCCAGAGGGACCGGAGAGACCAGCTTCCTCCGGAACGCGATCACACCGGCAACGAGCGCAACAAGAATCCAAAAGATTGACATGACGGTCATGAGTTTGAGGAGCGTAGCGGGGCTCAGAGGGCCCTCGCAGCCCGGGCTCAGGCGACAGCCTGCTCCAGCTCTGCTTCGGTCAGCCTTCTGGAGACAACCTTGGAGACGCCGTCGCCACCCATGGAGACTCCGTAAAGCGAGTCTGCAGCCTCCATCGTTCTTCTCTGATGGGTCACGACAATGAACTGGGCCTGATCGCGGTAGGCGCGGAGAAGTTCAAGGAAGCGGCCGAGGTTGAGATCGTCCAACGCAGCCTCAACCTCATCAAGGATGTAGAAGGGACAAGGCTTGGCCAGGAAGACGGCAAAGAGGAACGCGATTGCGGTCATTGACTTTTCTCCACCAGACAGAAGAGTCAGGCGCTTCATTGTCTTGCCGGCAGGTGTGATCTCGATTTCCTCCGGCTCCTCTCCCCCGAGCTGAAGCTTCTTGGGTGCTTCCTCGGTCACAAGACGCAGCCTTCCACCTCCACCAGGGAAAAGCTGTGCTGACAGCTGTTCAAAGTTCTTGCTGGCCGCCTCAAAGGTTTCCTCAAAGGTCTCCTTGATCGTTCGGTCACAGTCCCGAACAAAGCCCTTCAGCTCCTTGAGCGCATCCTCAAGATCCTTGCGCTGCGTCTCAAGCTCCTCAAGGTGCTCCAGAGCAGCCGAATATTCGTCTGCCGCCAGGGGATTGACGGGCCCAAGCTGAATCCGTCTCTTCTCAAGCCGTTCAATCCGACCGACCAAAGCCTCGCGTTCCTCCTCGGTGAGGGCCTCCTCTGCGGGCCCGTCTTCAAGGCCAAGTGCGCTGGAAAGCTCCCGGACCTCAGCCGCGGACTCATCTCGTCTATCTCGGAGGCGCTGGGACTCGACCTCTGCAACGGTCACTGACTCTGCCGTCTTGGCAATCTTCGCCTGCAGCTCGGCCTCGGCAGCTGCCAGCGCTCGGAGCCTAGATGCAACCCCGTCTCCCTGTTCGCTGTCGCCAGCAAGTTCTTGGTCCAAGGCGTTCCGAAGGGGCTCCAGCACAGCGCGAGTTCCGTCAAGGGCCGCAATCGCCGCAGCAATAGCGGGTGTCCGATCCCGGTCCAGTCTCATCCGCTCTGCCAACGCGGCCATTCGGCTCCGGGCTCCATCACGCTCATCCGCCATCCGCGCAGCAATGCGGTGTTCAGCGGCAAGCTCCGCTGCTACCTCTGCGCGCTCAACGGCGACTGGGCCTGCCTGAGGTGACTCAGTGCGGGTTTTGATCTGCCATTCGGCTCTGCGCACAGCTTCCCTCGTCTCGTCCGCAGCCCTTACGAGTTGCAGCTTGGACGTAAGCGCTGCCTCTGTAGCTGCGGCAAGCTCCTCCTGCCGTGCCCTTGCGGAGACAAGCGCGACCTCCAAGGACTCAAGCGACGAGCGACTGGTCTCAACTGTTGACAGCAGGCCAGCCCTGCGGTTCCGCTCTTGAAGGACGCGGCCTGCGCCACCAGCTGGGACCTGTCTCAGCTCTCCAGTTGAAGCAGACCATGCTCGACCTGAGTTAGTGACCGCCGTGCCCCGAAAATCAGTTGCAACAAGATCGAGTGTCTCAACAAGCCAAGCGTCAGCCAGCAAAGCGCGGGCAAGGCCGGCCTCACTCGACGCACCAGAGACCATTGGCCCAAGCGGCCTTGCGCCAGGGCACGGAGACTCCTGTGCTTCGGCTGCCGGCATTGAGCTTGCGATGATCGCCGCTCCGCCGTAGACACCAGCGCCGTCAAGTAGAGCTCCACCCTCTGCGAAGTCAGCGACAACCGCAGAGCTGAGACGGGTTCCCAAAGCCGCGGCCACAGCCGCCTCATATCCGGGCTCAACCGTGAGCGCATCAGCAAGGGAGCGCTTACCGGTAACCGCACCGCCATTTGCCCTCAAGAACTCATCAAGCGCGGCAAGCTCCGACTCGGCCTTTGCAAGATCACGCCGAGCCTGATCAACGGCCCGCTGGGCTGTGCCAACGGCCTCCCGGGCCTCGCCCTGAAGCTCAGATGCATCTGAAGCTCCCGAAACGGCCGCATCCGCCTGGGCAATAGCAAGCTCAGAGGCCGATCGCGCGGCAGCGAGCTCAAGATCCAAGTCAGCCATCTCCCCAGCTCGCTCCTTGGCCAACTCAGCGTCGAGTGCCTCGACGCGATTGGCCAGAGCTGCCCGGCGCTCTGCCTGCGGATCCTCGTGACCGTCACTGGCCAGACGTTCGGCTTCGGTCAGCTCTTCGGTGTCGCTCTGGATACGGCCCTCAATTACCCCGAGCGAGGACCGCAGCGACACGACGCGTTCCTCAATCCGCTCCATCGCGTTACGGACCGCATAGGTCCGTCGGGTAAGAGCATCTCTAACTTGAGCTCTGCTCGCGAGAGCGTCCTCAGCCTCCGCGCGCTGCTTGGCAACCTGACCGGCCTCTTCGGCAAGACGGGCGCGCTCAGTTCGTGCGGAACCCGCGCTGGCCTCTGCAGTGGAAAGATCAGAGAGACGCTGACGCAGCGCGTCCTTGCCCATAGACCAGCGAGATTCAAGAGTTTGGCGCTCAAGCCGAGCGTGAATCTCTGCAGCCTCTGCCTGTCGCTTCAAGGGGCGCAGGTGGGCCCTGGCCTCCCGTTCCACATCAAGGGCACGATCGAGGTTCTCCCTCGTGCGATCGAGCTTGAGTTGGGCACGCCTGCGCCGGCGGCGGTGCTTACCAAGTCCCGCTGCCTCTTCAATCAGAAGGCGCCTGTCTCTTGGCTTGGAGGTGACGATTGCTTCGACGCGACCCTGGCCAACGACCGAATGCCCTTCCTTACCAAGCCCACTGTCGGAGAGAATCTCGAGAACATCGCTCATCCGGCATCTGGCTCCATTGAGGCGATACTCGCCCTCACCGGAACGATCGAGACGCCGGAGAATCGAAACTTCAGCTGATGGGACTGCCATCCCACCGTCAGAGTTGTCAAACACGAGCTCAACCTCGGCCGACCGTGCGGCCTGGCGCCCGTGACCTCCAGCAAATATAACATCCTGCATGGACTGGCCTCGGACAGCCAGCGGAGACTGTTCTCCCATGGCCCAGAGGACCGCATCCGTCACATTGGACTTGCCTGAACCGTTGGGGCCCACAACGACGCTCACACCAGGTGCGAACTCGAGCGCAGTCCGATCGGGAAAGGACTTGAAGCCCTTCATGGAGATCGACTTGAGTCTCATCCCATCAATCCTCGCCGTATAGAGCCGCAAGTGCATCGACTGCGGCTGCAGTTTCCGCGATTTTCTTGCTTGAACCCTCTCCCTGGCCGATCACCGTTGACTCGGGCTCTCTGATCGCGTCGGCGTGAAATGTCGGCGCGTGAGGTGGCCCCGAAGGCTCTGGGCTCTGGTAATGAACCGTAGAACCTGTCCGCGCCAAGAGTTCCTGAAGTTCCGACTTGGCCTCTATCGGATGGGCCGCAGCCCGTTCCAGCTCTGGACCGAAGCTTTCGATCACGGCTACGGCCGTCTTTTCTGGTCCCACGGTCTCCCAACACACAGCAATCATTGCCTCAAGCATGGAGGCCAAAGGCTTTCCGCCAGCAACAAGCCCCTCAGCCTGCTCTCTATGGCCCTCCGGAGCAAGACGGACGGCCGTGGCATCAAGACCAATACGTTTGGCAACCGTACGGAGCGTGTCGTCCGAAACCACGCTGGCTCTGATCCGTGTCAGAACTCCTGGGGTCATCTCTTGTGGGCTGAAGAGACCATCAAGATGCTGCGTGACGATCAGATCAAGCAGTGTGTCGCCAACAAAGGCAAGCCGCTCATAGCTGTTGCTCCGTGGCCGAACCCAAGAGGAGTGTGCCGTCGCCCTTCCCAGTTGATCATCCGGGAGAGCCTCCAACTGATCGCGCAGATCCACTGAGGCTCAGCCGCCCGTCTCGCCGCCGGCTTCGGCAAGAATCACGTCGACCGCTTGCCCAACGGTTTCAATGTCCGCAGCCCGCTCATCGCTGATCTTGATGCCAAGGCGGTCCTCAACCTCCTGAAGCAGGGTGTAAAGGTCGAGAGAGTCAGCCTCAAGGTCATCCCTCAGATTGCTCTCAACGGTTATCGCAGAGGAGTCCAGGCCGAGCTCCTCAGCCAGGTGGGATTGAACAAGATTGAGGACATCTTCACGCTTCATTTCCACCATTGAAGCTAAAGGAAGAAGCGGATGCCGCTCAGGAACCTCGAAGGACTCCTGCCGCAGCCAGAGCGGCGTGGGTTCTGCCAACAGCATCAGAGCGAACTGCCTCGGCGGCAATCTCAATTGCCTTCCCGTACCCCACACGCCCAAACCGTCCATGCGGCACGACTGCCACCTTCCGAAGACCCAACAGATGAGCTCCACCGTGAGACTCGGGGTCGAGCTGGTCTCGAAGCCCCCCAAGCGCGGGCTTTAAGAGGAGGGCTCCTGCGGCTGCCCTGGCATCCGCTGACGCCGCGGTCCGGATCGCATTCACAACCGCACTCGACACACCCTCCATGAGCTTGAGGGCGACATTGCCAGTGAATCCATCGGTAACGATCACATCGGCCCGACCGTCAGCGATCCCGACCCCCTCAACATTCCCAACAAACGAAAGCCTCTCGTCGGCAGCGAGCAAAGCATGAGCCTGGATTACCTCAGGAGTCCCCCGCGTGGGTTCCTCTCCATTGGAAAGAAGCGCAACCCGCGGCTTCTCCATGCCAAAGACGGCCTGTCCAAAAGCTGATCCCATATGAGCATGCTGCACCAACCGCTCCACGCGGACCTCAGTACTCGCTCCAACGTCGAGTAGCAGCACGGGAGCTCCGGGCACAGGCACGAGAAGGGCAAGAGCCGGACGGTGAACGCCCGGTAGACGCCGAATGTGAAGGACACCGGCCGCAAGGGCTGCCCCCGTGGATCCGCCGGAGACAAAAGCATCCGCCTCACCCGAGGCAACAGCCTTGGCCGCCTGAACTACTGAGGAGTCAGGGGATGTACGCACGGCAGCTGCCGGGTCAGCAACCTTGGCAATCGAAAGTGGAGCGTGCCTGACCTCAACCCCTTGAGGAACTGACCCCACTTGGTTTCCATCGGCAAAGAGAATGACTCGAATGTCACCTGACCTCACGGCCTCAGCAGCACCAGCCGCAACCTCGGCTGCACCCTTGTCGGCACCGCCTGCGTCAACAGCGACAGTGATCATCGCGCCTCCGGTCAGGAGCCGGCGATTACCTGACGGCCACCATAGGTGCCGCAGGATGGGCAGACCCGGTGTGGAACCCGAGGGGCTCCACAGGACTCACATGCGTGAACTGTCGGCACTGCAGCACGATGCTGCGCGCGACGCTTTGCCGTTCGTGAATGTGATTGTTTTTGTTTCGGGACTGCCATGGTGGCTGCAGACTACCAGCGTTTGCCGCTGATCACTCGCTCAGGTCTCGAAGTGCCGCCCAGCGTGGGTCTGGCGGCTTCTCGTGATGGTGCTCCGGGCCCGCAGTAGCGAGCCTCACACCACACTCCTCACACAGACCCGGACAGTTGGAATGACAGAGGATTGACCCCGGAATCGCGAGCACAACCGAATCTCTCAGCCATGACTTCACATCAAGAATCTCCTCCTCATCGAGGTAAGGAGAATCCAGTTCGTCCCCACCTCCAGGCGTGCTTACCTCTCGGGCCTCAACCTTGACCTTTGGCGCGGCAGGTGCCAGACAGCGGGTGCACGGCCCTTCCAGCTCAACCTCACCTGCAATGCGAAAAGCCCAACCGTCGCCAACTGTCCGGGAGACCTCCAGGGCAATCGGGAAGCTGCTCTTGGATGCGGAGT
>JAPLCH010000065.1 GCA_026392325.1 Solirubrobacterales bacterium
AGCCTTGAACTGTGAAAGAAGCTCTGTCTTGGAAAGCGGGCTGTCCCAAACGCCAACCGAATCAATTGATCCATTCCAACCGTGGCCTCCCTTGACGCCGCCAATCTCAAATGCAGAGCGTGAGGGATTCAGAGACTTAGGCGCCGGCCCGCTGGCAATCAGCTTGCCATTGAGATAGAGACTGATTCGCCCATCGCCAACAGTTCCTGCCAGATAGCCGCGCTGTGGGAAAAGTGAGGTGCTCGCCTTCGCAGCGGCAGGACTGCTGAGATCCAGAAGTCCCGGGACAATCGCGAATACTGCGGCGATCGCGCCGACAGAAGCGAGCAGCGAAGCCGCAGGTTTTGGACGGGAACTTGGAAGCAACGCTGCTCCAGCAAGAAGCAGCCCGGACAGAACGAGGACAAAGTCAATGAACTCGTAGTCGGTACCGATGATTCCGTCTACAACCATGGCAATGCCTCCAATTCCGAATGCGATGCGCGCACCCTGGGGCAGCGCTGGTCGCTCGTTTGCCAACAGGGGGGTGTTCTTCAGCGCGAGCAATGGACGCTCCAGGAAATGCCATGAAGCTGCAGCAACTGCCGAAGTGACAAGAATGGCCACCAGCAGCAGCGCCCACCAGCCAAAGACGGAAACGTGCCGTGGAAGCAGTCCTGAATCAGACAACTTCCGCAGGACAATCGGGTGGAAGAGGTAGATGCCATACGAGGCAACTCCGGCCCAGAGCAGCCACGGGTGGCCAAGGAACCGACGAAGGGCGCCCTTGGTCTGGTCGCCAAAGGCGATCGGCAGAATCAAGAACACGCCGAGAGCCGCCGACAGTCCGTGCCGCATCCACAGGTCGCTGGTCATCGCATGCTGGAAGGCTGAACGATTTGGGCCCGTCTGAGTCGCCATCGCCCACATGCAGACACCCGCAGCAACCCATGAGAGCCCGGGGTAGTTGTTGAGCCAAGAGAGAGCCTTGGGCAACCCCTTGCCCTCATATGCCACCGAGAGATACGCAAGGAACATCCCCAGCGTGAAGATGTCCAGGTAGGCGAGAATTGAGACTGCGCCAACGCTTCCCGAGCTGTTGCTCAAGATGATTCGGAACACCACGCCGAGGACGAGCAGCCCTGTGAGTGTGATCAGCTCGCGCTGCCTTCGCGCAACAGCCGTGCCCGCAGGTATCTGGGCAACCAGCAGAGCCCAGATCGGAAGGAAGGCGTACAGCGTGACCTCAATGCACAACGACCACGCGACGGAGAGCCCCCGCAATTCAAGCCCGGGGCTGTAGATCTGGGCGAATCCGTAATACAGGAATCCATTGGTTCCAAACACATCCTGCTTCCCTGCCAGCGCGGCAGTAACGGTCAATGCCAAGAAATAGGCCGGAACGATCCGAAGGAAACGTCGCTTCGTATAGCCCCAAACCTCAGGCCGACTCATTCCCTCCAGGTTTGCCCTGACAAATGGTCTGTAGATGAGAAATCCAGAGATGACAAAGAACACTAGGACGCCGGCGCCGAGGCGGACCACAAGCGGACGCATCCACTCCATCGCAGCCGGGAGCGACGCGTAGCCCGCGTAGTGGAATACGACGATGCTGAGGGCGGCCATCGCACGGAGCGAGTCCATGTAAGGGAAGCGCCCTTGGTGGAGCGTCGGACGGTTGGTGAGGCGGGTAAGCAACGACTTCTGTTTCGCTGAAGGGGTCATTCGTTCGGATACTCGCAGTTGCGGGGAATCCGCGCA
>JAPLCH010000191.1 GCA_026392325.1 Solirubrobacterales bacterium
AGAGCCCGATAAATAGGTCACATCCCTCGATCACATCGCCGGGACGGCCATTCAGCCGGTCCGGGTTTGTGGTCTCGGCATACCAGCGCTTGATCGGCGGCATCGTGCCGTCGACATAGTCCGCGCGTTCGGTGTGAACGGCGCCCTGTGAGTCGCAGCCGATGATGTCCGTGAGTCCTCCCGCGATGAGCATCTTTGTGACGGCAACGCCTGCTGCGCCCAGGCCGACCACGAGAGCCTTCATGTCGCTGAGTTCCTTGTCGAGCAGTTTCGCCGCGTTCATCAGTGCAGCGAGTACAACGACCGCAGTTCCGTGCTGGTCGTCGTGGAATACGGGAATGTCAAGCTCCGCACGGAGGCGGTCCTCGATCTCAAAGCAGCGGGGAGCGGATATGTCTTCCAAGTTGATGCCGCCGAACGTTGGAGAGATTGCTTTCACCGTGGCGATGATCTCTTCAACATCAGTTGTGTCAAGGCAAATTGGGAAGCCGTCGACTCCAGCGAACTCCTTGAGCAGGACGGCCTTGCCCTCCATTACCGGCATGGCTGCCCTGGGGCCGATGTCGCCGAGTCCAAGTACTGCAGTGCCGTCGGAGACGATTGCAACCGTGTTGCGCTTGATCGTGTACTGGAAGGCCTTATCCGGGTCATCTTGGATTGCCTTGCATACCCTTGCGACGCCTGGCGTGTAAGCCATTGAGAGGTCATCTCTTGTCTTGACGGGGAATCGGTTGTGCTGCTCGATCTTGCCGCCGACGTGCATGAGGAAAGTGCGGTCGGTTGTGTCAATGACCCGTGATCCCTCGACGCCGTTAATCGCATCAAGAATGCGCGACCAATGGTTTCGGTCAGAAGCCATGACGCTGATGTCGCGAAGGGTGATGTCACCGTCGACCTCAACGAGGTCGACTGCGCCGATTGTTCCTCCGGCTGCTCCAATGGCCGTCGTAACGTGACCGAGCATGCCCGGGTGGTGGAGCAGTTCGACGCGGATGGTAAGTGTGTATTGAGCGCTGGTGGTAGTCATGTCTCTCGGGCGGTGCTTGGCGGCGGGCCCTTATGCCCTTGCCGCAGGGTCTCCGATCATACGCGCCGAGTCAGCTGACGGGTTCACGGGGTATCTGGTGATGCGCGGCCGCCTTCGGCTGTAGCGTCTCTCTGATGGCCGACGAAAAGCGTGGACTTGTCCTGATAGATGGCAGCTCTTTGGCCTACAGGGCCTATTACGCGCTCCCCGAGACCATTGCAACATCAAAGGGTGAACCAACAAACGCGATTCTCGGTTTTGCCCAGATGCTCACCCGTCTGATCACAGAGAATGGCTTCCGTCCCACCATTGTCGCATGGGACAAGGGGCACAGCGGGCGGAGGGAGACTTACCCCGAATACAAGGCCGGCAGAATCTCCCGCCCGGACCTGCTCAAGGAGCAATGGCCACACCTTGAGGGCCTCTGTTCTGCCTTTGGCCATCTGAACGCTGCGGTTGAAGGGGTGGAGGCCGATGATGTGATCGCCACCTTGGCCGAACAGGCCAAGGCAGAGGGGATCCATGTGACGATCGTGACGGGCGACCGTGACGCGCTTCAGCTCGTGGACACTGGAGTAACTGTTCTTGCCACGGGGCGGGGAGTCACCGATGTGAAGGCCTACGACCGCGACGCCGTGATTGAACGCTACGGAGTTGCTCCGGAGCTCGTTCCAGACCTCATCGGGCTCAAAGGAGACAGCTCGGACAACTTGCCAGGAGTTCCAGGAGTAGGAGAGAAGACAGCCGCTGCTCTCCTCCAGGCTTACGGGACGCTTGAAGGGGTCATCGATCACGTTGATGAGATCAAGGGGCCCAAGCGACAAGAGGCCCCAAGCGACAAGAGGCGGTGCGGGAACACGCGGATATGGCTCGAATGTGTAGAGACATAGCCACCGCACAGCGCGAAGTACCAGTTGATCTTGTCCCTGGAGATGCCCCGGCCGGCCCACCGGACGCAGGGCTTCTGCAGGAGACCTTCCGTCGCTGGGAGCTGAAAGAGCCTCTTCGACGGATAGAGAAGTTCCTTGGAGTCGAACCCGCTGTGGTTGAGCAGCCTGAGCCGCAGGCTGCAGCTCCCACAGCTCTGAACATCCGGCCAAGCGTTTCCGAAGGAACTGTTTCTGATGCTCTGATGCTTGGCGAAGGTCCGTTGGCAATTGCCATCTGTGGAGATGAGGTTCCGGAGGACGCTCTCTTTGGAGATGACTCGGGACTGCGGTTCGCCGCAACGGTGGACGGAAAGTCAGTCGTGTCGGGAGCGGTCAACGATGCCTCCGAGCTCGTTCTTGCGCTTGGTGACAGGCCTGTGGTTGCTCACGACGCCAAGGCCATGGAGTCAGTCCCAGCTGTGCTTGAGCACGACACCATGATTGCTGCGCACCTCCTGGATCCAGCCCGCAGGGGGTACGACTTGGCTGAGCTCGCTGCTGAGGCTGGGATTTCAGTCAAATCAGATGATCCCGCGGTTGTTGCCTGTGTTCGCGCGGCTGCCCTCGCCGAAATACAGAGACCGCGCATTGACGAGCTTGGAATGAAGGAGCTCTTTGGGGAAGTTGAGTTGCCCACCATCGGTGTTCTTCGCCAGATGGAGCGTGTCGGGATTCTGCTTGACACCGAGAAGCTCGCTGAGATCGCGGTGCGCGTCAAGACGGATGCAGCGCGCTTGGAGAAGGAGATCCATGAGCTTGCTGGAGAGGAGTTCATGGTGGGCTCGCCGCAGCAGGTTGGCGGCATCCTCTTCGAAAAACTGGGTCTCACGAAGGGCCGAAAGGGCAAGACTGGATACTCCACAGACGCCAGGGTCCTGCAGTCGATCAGGAGTGAGCACCCGATTGTCGTTCTAATTGAGGAATGGCGGGAAACCACGAAGTTGATCTCGACGTATCTGGACGCGCTGCCGAAGCTGGTTGACGCCAGCGACGGCCGAATCCACACCACCTTCCATCAGGCGGCGACGGCAAGCATCCCAGTCCGGACCGACCGCGGCAAAGAGATAAGAGCCTGCTTCGTGGCCCGAGAGGGAAGCGTCCTGGTCTCCTGTGATTACTCGCAGGTGGAGCTGAGAATCCTCGCTCACCTTGCTGATGACCAAGCCCTTAAGAGAATCTTCCGGGACGGTGAGGATGTGCATACAGCTACTGCGGCCGAGATCTTTGGAATTCCTGCCGGCGAGGTTGATGGAGCTCTCCGGACCAAAGCGAAGATGGTCAACTACGGAATTGTTTACGGACTCTCTGCCTTTGGCCTCGCTGACCGGCTCGATATCTCACAGTCCGAAGCGAAAGAGTTCATTGAGCGCTACTTCGCAGGCTTCCCTGCCTTGAAGACATTCATGGACGGGGCTGTCGTCGAGGCGGAGGAGAAGGGATATGCCCAGACGCTGCTCGGACGTCGCCGTCCGATCCCTGAGCTGAAGGCCCGTAACCCGCAGGTGCGGCAACTTGGTGCTCGTCTGGCTGTAAACACGGTTGTCCAAGGGACGGCCGCGGACATCATGAAGCTCGGAATGTTGAGATGCGCGGAGGCACTTCAGGCTGAGGGTCTGGAGGCCAGGCTGCTCCTTCAGGTTCACGACGAACTTCTCCTTGAGGCGCCGGCGGCTGAGGCAGAGCGGGTTGCAGCTCTCGCTTCCAAGGCGATGGTTGACGCATACGAACTGGACCCACCTCTGGTGGTTGATGCCGGTTCTGGTCCGGATTGGCTCAACGCGAAATGACGAATGACTTGGACGGCAGTGGAGGCAGCTCCGATCTAGCCAGCCAAGCAGAAGCCGGTGGGCGGGACCGTCGCGATCCATTTGAGTGGATTGTTCTTGCCGGGCTGGCAGGGTTGGCGTTCGCTGTGTTGGTCGGATTGCTTGTTCGCACTTCGGTAAAGGGTGGTTTCGTTACTGGCGGCGACGGATACTTGGTTGTCGATCCGCTTCAGTATCTGAACTGGATTCGACAGTCCAGTCAGCACCTTGCTGCGGCGAACCTCTACGACTTCGGACCGTTGAACTACACCTTCGTGCACCCGGGAATCCTGATTTCAGGACTCGCTTACAGGCTTGGTCTGGGTCTTGTTGCGAGCTACGCTCTGGCCAAGCCAGTCGCCATTCTTGCGATCTTTTTCGGTGTTACCCGTTTGGTCCATCGGTTCATTGAGCCGAAGGCCGACCGTCGCCTCGCGCTTGTCCTCGCCCTGTTCTACTGCGCTCCGGCCGCCGCAATCGCAGGATGGACTCTGAAGCCATGGGCTTCGGCGAAATTCCAGCTTGACTTTGCTGGAGGGGAGACCTGGACGGGTTCATACCTGTGGGGATATGTCTTCACCGCCGTGGCAGTCGGTCTGGTTGCGATCGGCATTCTCAGCTGGGAGTCCGCGCGGATGGGAGACCGGCGGGCTCTGGGAGTAACCGCCGCCTGCGCGCTCTTCGCGGCCTGGCTACAACCGTGGCAGGGAGCAACGCTGGTGGCTGTGGTGCTGCTGGTCGAGCTGATCCGGTTCGTATCGCGGACCGAGACCGCTTCCTTTTGGACAGTCGCCGGGAGAGCTGGCGTGGTCGTTGGATCTGCGCTGGTCCCACTTGTCTATTACTTGGTGCTGTCAAAGACGGACCCTGCGTGGGAGCTTGCAGGCAAGGCCAACGACCTGCCCAGATGGCCTGTTTGGGTTCTGCTTGCCACGCTTCTGCCACTCGCACTTCCCGCGGCGTGGTCATATCGCCCTGGCGGTGGTCGCTGGGGTGATGCTGGCTCTGTCGCCCTCCGGGTCTGGCCGCTTGCTGCGCTGGCCGTCTATTACGCACCACTTGGGACCTTTCCGTTCCACGCCGTTCAAGGCATTCAGTTTCCGCTTGCGGTGCTTGCAGTCCTTGCTGTTCGGGACCTGCTCGGTGAAGAGCGAAAGCGCCTTGGCCTGTTGATTGGTTTGTCCTGCGCGGCAATCCTGATCGTGCCGGGCACCGTCTACCGGGTGGCTCAGATGAAGGATGCTGTCAACGCCGGACTTCAGCCGTTCTTTTTGACCGACGATGAACACGCTGCGCTTGGGTACCTAGATGACTCGAAGGCTCCTGGTGGTGTGATGACCGAGAACTACCTCGGGACTGTGATCCCGGCCTACACAGGGAGGCAGACATGGCTTGGGGCTGGATCGTGGAGTCCCAACTTTGAGACGCGCCGAAAGAGTCTTGACAGGCTCTTCGCTGGCCAGCTGACCGATCAGGCAGCCAAGGATCTGATCGTTCGTCCCGGCGCAGGATTCATTCTGGAGGATTGCCGCGCTACGCCGCGTTTCTTCTCGCAGGTGAGGCCGTTCACTGAGATTGTTTGGAAGCGGGGATGTGTAACCGTATTGAGGGTCAAGGGGACTCCCGACAAGTGATTACCTCGGGGCGTCTGGCTAGGCTTCCACTCGTCGACGCACTCCGTGCGGTTGCAGCCCTCTTGATATTCGCTTATCACGCGCTGTTTGTGACGGGGAATCTTTCGTCGACGAACTACGGCTATTACCTGAGCGTCGGTGTTCCGCTTTTCTATGCAATCAGCGGTTTGCTGCTGTTCAGACCATTTGCACGAGCGATTCTTGTGGGAGGAGACACCCCAAGCGTGCGAGACTACGCGCGGCATCGCGTGTTCCGGATCGTCCCCGCGTACTGGTTTGCGCTTCCGATTGTTGCCGTGGTTCTGGGGCGGGCGGCCGATGTATTCACGGTCAAAGGGATCTTCGTCTATTTCGGATTCCTGCAGGCGTATTCGCTGTCCACATTTGTGGGTGGCATCGGCCAAGCGTGGACACTCTGCGTGGAGGTGACCTTCTATGCCTTCCTGCCTATCTGGGTTTGGTTGATAACAAAGTTCGCCAAGCGCTGGGGAAGCTCAAGCGCGGGGCGCGCTCGCATCCTGATTATTCTGCTCGCCACACTGGCTGCCGCGTCTGTTGTCTGGAAGCTGCTCGTGGTAGCTCACTACGGAGGGGATCGGGCTGGAGCAATTGTTCCATTGACGGCGCTCCCGGCTGCGCTTGATCAGTTTGCGGTTGGGATGGTCGTGGCTGTTCTGGTTGTCTGCCGGGAGGAATCAATTGGCATGGGCCGCTTGCTGAGTGCTTGTTCACGGGCCCCATTTGTTCCAGTTGGAGGCGCGCTGGCGGCGTACTTCTTGATCGGCGCGGTACATGGCGTCTCTCCCTTTGACGGGATCGGATGGAGTGGAGCCTCCTGGGGGGTAGGGACAGTCGCTGAGCATGAACTCCGGGCGCTGGTTGCTGGGGGGCTCCTACTCAGCGGGGTCAGCGCACGATCAGGCGTCGGGGTGGTTGGTCGCGTTTTTGGCCTGCGCGCACTTAAGTCAGTCGGGGAAATTTCCTAC
Organism: Solirubrobacterales bacterium; assembly: GCA_026392325.1. Lineage (GTDB taxonomy): Bacteria > Actinomycetota > Thermoleophilia > Solirubrobacterales > Solirubrobacteraceae > WLNJ01. Next base: position 6,382 of record JAPLCH010000191.1, read on the forward strand.
GGCCTATATCTCTGGCACCTAGCGGTACTGACGGTGATTGTCGGAAACCTTCGCTGGGGGCTCGGGAATCATGGGCTGCTCGCGAACTCCGGTGGCATTGGAATCCTGGGCGATGGATGGGTTGTGCTCCTTGGTGTGGCGGTCTCGCTTGGCGTCAGCCTCGGGATTGCGTGGGGCTCGTGGGTTCTCATTGAGCGGCCATTGATCGGTCGCGCGCAGCACCCGGGCGTTCGCAAGGAGCGCTCGCGGTCCAAGTCAAGTTGAGCTCAATTTGACTGGTTATAGGGTGGAAATGAGTCGCTCTGAGGGCAGGGAAACCACATGTCCGGGAGTGCGTCTCGGTCCCGAACAGGAGTCACTATTGCCGGGGCCTGAGGCACGGGAGGAGCCCCTGACGCCTTCGAATCGCCGTTCCCGCTAGGCTCACGACCTCATGTCAACTACCTCACAAATCCCAACAGGTGCGAAAATCGTCGAAGGAAGCAATGGATTGCTCCTTGAAATCGACGGCAAAATCGTTCCAAACTACGAAGCAACTCTCACCGACTTCAATGAAGGCGACGTCGTCTCAGGCAAGGTCGTACGCATCGACAACGACGAGGTTCTCGTCGACATCGGTTACAAGAGTGAAGGTGTAATCCCAGCTAACGAGCTTTCAATCCGCAAGTCGGTTGATACTCACGGCGAAGTGGAGATCGGCGAAGAAGTCGACGCTCTCGTCCTCACAAAGGAAGATCAAGAGGGTCGTCTGATTCTTTCTCGCAAGCGCGCACGCTTCGAGAAGGCTTGGCGTCGAATTGAAGAAGCTGCAGAGTCCGGAGTCCCAGTTGAGGGTTCAGTGATTGAAGTTGTCAAGGGAGGCCTGATCATCGATCTCGGCGTCCGCGGCTTCCTTCCCGCCTCATTGGTCGACATCCGCCGTGTTGCAAACCTTGATGAGTTCATGGGCACGCAGATCATCTGCAAGGTGATTGAGCTCAACCGCTCACGCAACAATGTTGTGCTTTCGCGTCGCGCTGTATTGGAAGAGGAGCGCAAGGAAGTCCGCCAGACGATCCTTGACCGCCTTGAGCCCGGCAAGATCGTCGAGGGCACCGTGTCCAACATCGTTGAGTTCGGCGCATTTGTTGACCTTGAGGGAATCGACGGGCTTATTCACATCTCAGAGCTTTCCTGGTCCCATGTGAACCATCCGAGTGAGGTTGTTGCCATCGGTGACAAGCTCAACGTGAAGGTTCTCGACATTGACCGGGAGCGTCAGCGCATCAGCCTTGGTCTCAAGCAGACCCAAGCAGATCCTTGGCAGCAGGTTGTTGACACCTATGGTGTTGGCGATCAGACAACGGGCAAGGTCACAAAGTGCGTTCAGTTCGGAGCATTCGTTGAGATTCAGGACGGAGTCGAAGGACTCGTTCACATCAGCGAGCTCGCAGAGCGTCACGTGGAGAACCCGCGCGAAGTTGTTGAGCCCGGCATGAACGTTCTCGTCAAGTTCCTTGAAATTGACGACGAGCGACGCAGGGTTTCGCTCTCGATGAAGCGTGCCGATGGTGAACAGCCTGAAGCCTACGCTGAGACTCCGGA
>JAPLCH010000168.1 GCA_026392325.1 Solirubrobacterales bacterium
TCAGGTCCACCCTGCCCAGGCCTCTCCACAGAGGCGCCTGTCACCGCGACGAGCCGATCCTCTGTCCAACTGAATCCGCTCATGCCCACCCAGCCTCCTCGAGTGCCTCGGCTGCCACGGTGCGGTCGTCGAATGGGAGTTTGATGCCACCCGCGACCTCTTGGCCCTGTTCGTGTCCCTTGCCCGCGATCAGGACAACATCACCTTTCTTCGCCTCTGAAACTGCGAGCATTATTGCCTCGCGCCGATCGACGACGACTCTCGTTCCGGTGCCAGCACCAACGGAAACCTCCGCGACAATCGACTCCGGATCCTCCGACCTCGGATTGTCTGATGTGATGATTCCCACATCTGAGTGAGCGGCGAGAACTGCTCCCATCAGTGGTCGCTTCGTCGTGTCTCGGTCGCCACCACAGCCGACTACACATATGACCTTCCCCTCAGCAATTCCTTGTGCTGCCTCAAGCACATTCTCGAGCGAGTCCGGGGTGTGCGCGTAATCAATGAGAACCGCAAACGGCTGACCCCGATCAATCGGCTCGAAGCGGCCTGGAACGCGTGCCGCAGTCCCCAGAGCCTCAACGACCAAGTCCAGGCTGACTCCCAGCGATGCTGCCGCTGCCGCTGCGCCAAGCATGTTCCTGACATTGAACTCTCCCGGAAGCTTGGTCGTTACATGGGCATCCCCATCTGGGGAGAGGAGCCGGAATGACGAGCCCAGCATGTCTGTCTGGAGGTCAGCGACGCTCCAGTCAGCATCCGAGCTGATTCCAGTTGTAACCGCGCCTTCCAGATCCGTGGCCAGAACTCGACCATGGTCATCATCGATATTGATGATCGGAGTTCCACATGGAAGGTCTGTAAAGAGCCGGCGCTTTGATCCCCAATAAGCGTCCATTGTGCGATGAAAGTCGAGGTGGTCCTGAGTGAGGTTCGTGAAGATGCTGCACGCGAACTTGACCCCGGCAACGCGGCCCAGGTCCAGGGCGTGGGACGACACCTCAATGGCAGCTGAATCATCGCCACCCGATCTCATCGCTGCAAGCATCTCGTGAAGCTCAATTGCCTCTGGCGTGGTCCTGACAGCCTGCTCTGAGTGACCTGCAACGATGCTTTCCACCGTCCCAACCAGGCCGCACTGCCTTCCGGACGACTCCAACAGTGCCCTGACGAGATACGCGGTTGTCGTCTTTCCATTGGTTCCTGTGACACCGACTACATCAATCTCAGATGAGGGCTGGCCATAGAAGGCATCTGCCGCGACCCCCATCGCTGCACGAACGCTTGGAACGACGACTTCAGGAACCGACAAGCCAAGTGGCCGCTCGACTACGACTGCCACAGCTCCCTTGGTTACCGCCGCCTGAGCGAAATCGTGCCCATCGCGAGTGAAGCCCGATACACAGAAGAAGAGAGTCCCTTTTCTGACCCTCCGATCATCAAAGGCGAGATCAAGGATCTCTGTCCCGGCACCGCTGGCGTCAACGCCGGGAAGAATCGCATCGAGCCTCATGCCATCCACCTAGCGCGGTGAGATACCGAGATAGGGCAGTGCGAAAGCCATGATGCGTGAGAAAGCAGGGGCTGCCACCGATCCGCCATAAATGTCGCCTTGTGGCTCATCAACAACGACAGCAGCCAACAACCTAGGACTCCGGGCCGGAGCAAACCCAACAAACGATGCGATGTAGTTGGACGTCGAATAAGTGCCCGTCGCCGGATCAACCTTCTGCGCGGTACCCGTCTTTCCAGCGAGATCAAAGCCCGGAATCTCAGCTCCTGAGGCTGTCCCTCCGTCGGCAAGCACTCCCTTCAGCATCCTCCGAAGACGTAGAGAAGTCGCAAGGGACAGGACTCGCCGCGCTGGTCTGCTGGCGATTGGCTTGCCATCCACTTGATCGGCGATGCGAGGACTCCTGAGGACTCCCCCGTTGGCGATAGCGGCGTATCCCTGGGCCATTTGAAGCGGAGTCACAGATAGTCCCTGCCCCATCGCCTCGTTCCCAACAGTCGCGGACGAGTACTTGGAAAGCGGAAGAACGATGCCCTGTTCCTCACCGGGGAACCCTGAATGAGTCGGACTTCCGAATCCCAGCTTCCTGATCCAGTAATCAAGCTTTTTGCGCCCGACCCTGAGGCCGATTTGGGCAGCGCCAACATTGGATGACTGGGCGAGAATCTGAGACACGCTGAGCGTTTCATCCCCGCGATCATGTGAATCCTTGATTGTCCGGTCGCCGACTTGGAGAACGGTCGGGAGAAACAGCTGTGTGTCGGGGGTTACCTTCCGCTCCTGGAGCGCGGCTGCAATCGTGAAAGCCTTGAATGTCGAGCCAGGCTCATAGGTGAATCCGCTAGCCCGGTTCATCTGCGCGTATGGAGATGCAGACCCGACCATGTTGGCGTTAACCGCGGGCCAGTTTGCCAGCGCAAGGATGTTGCCGGTCCGTGGGTCCATCACAATGGCAGTGGCTCCCTTTGGTTGGAACACCCTTCCGACACCGGCAAGGACACGTTCAACCTCATCCTGAACCGGCGCATCGATTGTCAGCTTGAGCCTGGCGCCTGATCTTGCCCGTTGAGTCTCGTTGACATTGATTGGATTGCCCCCTGCGAACACAGTGGTCCGCCTCCCGTCCGAGCCGGCCAGATACTTGTCATACGAATACTCAAGCCCAGACATTCCGTGTCCAGCGTCCCCGACAAAGCCAATCAGCTGCCCGGCCTGCTGGCCCCGGGGGTAGGTCCTGAGCATCGCCGCCTCGAAGCTGATTCCCTCAATCGCCATCCGGCGAATTCTGTCTCCGTTGCTCGCCGGAACCTTGCGAGCAAGCCGCACGAACCCCTTGCTCCTATCTGACAGCTTCGGGAGGAGTTCCAGTGCAGACCGTCCGATGAGAGGAGCCAGCTGTTCGGCAACCTTGTTGGGATTCTTGATGATCATCGGGTCTGCGATCACGTTGACGGCAGGCTGCGAGACCGCCAGTTCAACCCCATTTCGATCCGTAATGTCGCCGCGTGGAGCAGGAACGTCATAGGTCTTCGACTGCTGGGTTGATGCGTGAGCTCGGAGACTTGAGGCATTTACAACACCGACCTGTATCGCCCTGGCCCCTGCGAGGACGACCACCAGGCCCAATGCGAACTTGAGGCGCTGGGCTCGGATCTTGAAGCGGCCTTGAGGGCGCTCAGGCACCGCTATCCACTGAGTGGCGAGCTTCCGCCATCAGGTGCCGCTGCCGTGGTGCTTGTCGTGCCGGAATCAGTACTGCTCGAAGTGGATGGCGGAGTGCTTGATGTTCCTGATGCGTAAGTGCCTCCGGAGCTCCCGGATCCTCCAGAACCATCCGATGAGGATGTATCGCTTGGCAGGGCTGGAGAGTTGCTGTCAGAGCTGGTCGCAGCATCAGAGCTGACCATTCCAGTTCCGGACGACGAGGGCGTGAGAAGCGCCAGCGCACGCATTGCATCTCCGCTGTGCGCAGCAGTGAAATGGCTTGAGCCAACGGGTGGCTCCACAAATCCCATCCGTTGAGCTTCGGACACGATGCGTTGGTCCGACCCAAGACCGGAAACTGCTGTTCGAAGCTCTGCGTTCTTGCGCTCAAGCGACGAAATCTTCTGGACATTTTCGCCGATACCGGCGTTCACTTGAAGAATCTGAACCTGCATAAAGACGAGCCCTCCGATAAGTACGGCAAGAACACCCACCCAGACACGGGTGCTTGTCATGAATCTGGTCACTGAATGGTCCGGGGCAGACCGGACGGCTCCAACAACCTCCTTTGGATTTGGCACATGAAGGTGTGGCATCCGAGGTCGAAGCGACGACAACTTGACCTTCGGCATTGTCAATCGCGGCATCTCCACTGCTGAAAGATCCCGACGGAAGTCCATTGCAGCCTCGGCTATTCCCGAGCCTTGGGTTGAGGCCGAATGCTCCACGGAACCTGAATAACGGCGAACATTTGGACGCGGCAGGGTCCTGCCGGATCCTGGGCGCCCCTTGCGGATCCGCTCAGGTGAACTGGAGACAGATGGAACTGAGACCTCGGGAACTGCGCTGATTGGGGCCACATGGCTTGCACGCTGCGCTGCGTAACTGGCGGGGCGCATGCGCGCTGCTGCTGTCGCAGGAGGCGTCATGAGATGTCCTCAAGCTTGCGCGCAACCCGGAGACGGGCTGAACGTGAGCGTGGATTGGATGCCGCTTCGCCTGAGCTCGGGGTTACCGACCTCCGCGTGATCAGTTCACCCTCTGGGAGTCGACCGCAACCGCAGACGGGCAGGTCTGGTGGGCAGATGCAGCCTGTCGCACGGGCGGTCATAAACCGTTTCGCGCGACGGTCCTCCAAGGAATGGAAAGAGATGATGGCCAGGCGGCCTCCGGGCCGAAGCACCTGCCAAGCAAGAGGTAGCGAGGCGTCAATCTGCCCAAGTTCGTCGTTGACGGCTATCCGAAGCGCCTGAAAGGTTCGCTTGGCTGGGTGACCACCCGCGAAGAGCGCAGGCGCTGGTACGGCCCGTTCAATGCAGGAGACAAGCTCTCCAGTGGTTGTGATCGGAGCCCGGCCGCGAGTGCGGACGATCTCACGGGCGATAACGACTGAATGCCGCTCCTCCCCGAATTCCTTGAAGATTCGGCTCAGCTGCCGCTCATCGAGGTCAGCCACAAGGTCAGCTGCGGTTGGCCCGGAGGTGGGGTCCATTCGCATGTCCAGAGGCACGTTGCAGGAGTACGAAAAGCCACGCTCTCGCGTGTCTATTTGCATTGAACTGACTCCGAGGTCGAGCAGAAGCATGTCTGCTTGCATTCCTTCGTCGGAAAGCAGCTGAAGTCCTTCTTGAAAGGACGAACGAATAAAGCGTGTTTTGCAGGTAACTTCGGCTGAAAAGGACTCAAAGCGCTCCTCAGCCGCGGGGTCCCGGTCAATTGCGATCAAAGTGCCGCGCTCAGCGATCCGGCCCGCAAGGAGGGTTGAATGTCCCCCGGCTCCGAATGTCGCGTCAATCACAGTGTTTCCAGCCCGTGGGGCAAGAAGGTCTATTACTTCACCTGCGAGGACAGGTACGTGCATGGCAGCCATCTCAAGCATCGGCGCCAATTGCGTCGGTCAGGTCGAGGATTGTCGGGGAAATCTCTGAGTCGTATGACTCCCACGCCTTGCGATCCCAGATCTCAAAGGCATCATCGTTGCCAATAACGGAGATCTCACGTTCGATTCCAGCGTGATCGATGAGCTTGCTGGGGAGCATGATCCGACCGGCAGCATCCAGTTCAGTTTCAAAGGCACTTGCTGAGACAACCCTTCGGAACTGGCGCGCCTGCGGGGTCATGGCGCCGAGTGCCTCAAGCATTGACTTGGTCCAGCCGTCAAAGCCAGCTGGAGTCCAAACGCTGACGCAGGTTTCTATCCCGCGGGAGACGATCACTCCGTCGCCCAGGGGGCCGCGGAACTTGACCGGGACGGTCAGACGGTTCTTCGCGTCCAGAGTGTGGTCGTAGGTGCCGAGAAAGGTCATATCAATGGGAGAGGATTGGCGCCGGGGCGTGTGGGTGGGAGGACCCTCAACACCCCGGCTATCGATCCAACAATCAGGACGGTACTCCACTTGGCCCCACAATGCAACACAAACTTCCCTTTTCCTCCCACCTAGGTCAGCTTCTGCCCCAAAAGCGCCGCCAAACCACTGTGGTTACTGAAGATCCAAGGTGGGATGGGATATTGCAAAAATCCTTCTTCTGAATCCCACCAACCATTTTCTGAGCCGAAACGCCCCTACCGCCTCACGCAACTGCGCTAGTGCCCAACCCCTGACAAGGCCACCGCGGCCGCGATCAGCAGCACGGAAGGAACAAGCCCAAGCGCAACCACGAGTTGGATCAACGGGGCAGTTCGCGCCGCCCGTTGAGTTCTTCCAACCGCGGCCTCAGCAGCCGCCCCACGAGCAACAGCCAATATCGGCTCCAATGCTGATCCGCCACTCCGTATCTCCGTCTCGAGAGCAAGACACATGCCACCGACACGGCCATCCTTGAAACGGCTGGCCAGCGTCCGCAGTGAAGCGTCAGCATCCTCACCCCTCACAATCCGCTCACAAGCGACCATCGCCGCTGAGGAAAGTGGGTCATCACGATGCCTACACGCCTGAGCAAGCGCCTCTACAGGCCGCAGGCCCGCGGCCAAAGCTGTGGCAAGGTCGGCCGATATGGCCGGTAGCGCCTCGGAGGACCGGCGTTGCTCAGACCACACTTTGAACGCTCGACGGCGACCAAGCGACCGGCGTCTTGACCCGAGTAAGCGAGCTGCATCCCCGCAGAAGACACCGGCTCCCAGTCCGGCCAGCAGTGCAAGGGGCATCACCGTGCCGCCACCCCGGCAAGCCGCCTGATCGCAAGCAGGCTCAACCCTTGAAGCAAAGCCGCAACAACCAGCAGGCCGAGCGAAAGTGGACTTCCCATCATCTGCCCGACCATGTGGGGCATCAGGAGTGCCCCTCCCAGAAGCCCCAGCAGGGGCAATGCGCAGACGAGATTGCCAGTAAACCTCGCCTGAGCAGTCGCAGCCCGCGCCTCAGCCCGAGACCTGTGACCCGATTCTGAGGCAGATGCCACTGACCGCAGCGACAGCGAAAGGTTGCCTCCGCAGCGCAGATGCATCTCGACAGCGAAAGCCATGGGAATCCAGAGATCCCCATTGACTCCTCCCGTCAGTCGGTTCAGCGCATTTGAGACGGAGCTGCCGCGCATGCAATCCCTCGCGAACGACGCCAAATCTCTACCGACCTGCGAACTAGGAGACCCAACCCGTACTGCGGCCGACACCAGCACCTCCCCGCTGTCAACAGCGTCAGACAATGAACGAAGTGCGGCGGGAATACCGACTTCAAGTTTCCTCCTCCGCAAACCTCTGACTGGACGCTCAGCTGTCTTCCGGATGCCCGAACGACACCAATCCCCCAGCCGCTTGCCCCAAACGTTGCTTTCAATCCTCAAGGCAAACCAGAGAGCGACCCCCGACACTCCAGCCGCCGAGAGACCAAGCGACGGCACTCAAGTTCCCCTCAAGCCGACAATCAACTCCCTTGCCGCCCCAGCCTCCGAAGCCCAGAAGCCCGTCCCATCCTCCGCAACGGAGAACAGATCCTCAACCTCAACGCCAGGTCCGGCCTTGAACACCGCAACCTGAGTGATGGAACGAGAGCCATCAGACCGCCTCTCCTGGTGAACCAACAGTTGGAACGCCGAGCTGATCCTCTGTTCCACGGCTGCGTGAGGCAGCCCGGACGCGGCTTGCAAGACAAGCCCGGTCAACCTTTCGACTGCACCGGCTGGAGAGTCTGCGTGAACGGTTGAAAGCGACCCTCGATGGCCAGTACTGAGCGCATCGAGCATGTCCAGCGCCTCCGGGCCGCGAACCTCACCAACAACAATCCGGTCGGGACGCATTCTCAACGCATTGCGCACGAGGTCCCTCATTGACACCGCCCCTCGTCCACCCGGGGAGGCGGGCCGCGTTTCAAGCCTGACCACATGCGGATGCTGGAGATCAAGCTCAGCAGCGTCCTCAATGGTGATGATCCGCTCCTCATGGGGAATGCACCTCGCGAGCGCAGCAAGCGTCGTCGTCTTGCCAGACCCAGTCGCTCCGCTAATCAGGATGTTGAGACCATCCACAACCGCCCAACTGAGCAGATCGGAAAGCTCAGCGGTCAATGTTCCGCTCTCAACAAGGTCAGACATCCCCATGCCCCCGGGCTTGAACCGCCTGATGGTGACCACCGGCCCCGCGATTGCGAGTGGAGGCAAGATCACATTGACCCGGGATCCATCAGGGAGCGTGGCGTCAGCGACTGGAGACATATCGTCGGCTCGTCGGCCGACAGAGCCAAGCAGCCGATCCACCGCCTCGCGCAGCGCCTCCATGCTGCTGAACCGAATGTCCGTCAGTTCCATCACTCCCAGCCGTTCAACCCATATGTCGGATGGCCCATTGATCATCACCTCGCTTACCTCCGGGTCGCGCATCAGGCCATCCACCAGACCCAAGCCGGTCGCTTCAGCTGTGAGCACCTGGACCAGCGAGTTCCGTGCCGCTGGACCCACGAAGCAGACTTCTCTATCTATCACCCTGCGCATCACGGCTTCAACCCCATCGCCATCGCCCAGAATCGCCTCGTCAAGCGCAATCGCCTTGAGCCACTCGATGGCCTCGCGATTCACTGACCGCGCTCCCCGGTTCCCCGCGGGAGAAGCCTGACCTCTGCTCCGGAAGAGGACGCTCCAGCTATCGCAACTGCCTGGGCAACAGTCGTACGCAGGTCGGCCTGAACCCTGCTCTCAACCGCCGAGCCAGACGAATCTGCCGCTGGCTTGGCTGAAACCACCTCAATGTTCCTGCAGATGAACCGTGGCTTCCCCCCAGGTCGCATTGAGAGAACATCAATGCGTGACCCCGACCGGAGTATCCCGAGTGGAGCCACGGCCTCAACTGTCGCAATCCGCTCCCCTGGACCAAGGGGACTGGCGCCACTCCCTTCACGCGTCGTCCCCGGACCAAGGACCACTCCCGCAGACAACGGAAGCGCAGCGACCCGACCCACCAGCCCTCTCCGGGACTCGATGGCTCCGATTGGCACCCATCGCCGCGGAACCTCTACGAAGTCAACATTTTCCTCACCCAAAGCTGCCCCAGCCGAAACAGCAGATGCCGCCGTGGCCACCTTCGCAAGAGGACCGATCCTCGCTTCAAGGCTGGCCTCCCGCCCATCCATCTTCCCCTGAGCCACCAGCCCGAGAAGAACGCTTGTGCAGCCGACCATCAGTGGTCTGCTCCAGGCTCTCACCGTGCCGACTCGAAGCTGGAGAGGCCAATACGGGCTTCGTGAACCCTTCCCGGGCGAGACGAAATCCAACCACCGTTGGAGCGGACAAGATCCCCTGCGATTCGCACCCCACGCCCTCTCAACGCGCGCGTCCGAATGGCTGAGACAGACATGTCGGCTCGGTCACGACCAAGCACGGGAGTCAGGTTGCGCACGCTCAGTTCGACGGTGCCGGCTTCCTCTCTGATGACCATTTGAACTGACCCTTCGCCGTGCTCCAGAGCGTTTGCCACCAGGTTGGATGTGGCCTGACCAAGCTGATCGCGGTCTCCCGATACCAGCGCTTCGATTCCCTCAACATTTGAGCTGACAATGATTCGCCTTCCAGCAGCGGAGGCCACAGCCCCCCAGCCGGTTGCAACCTCCCGCACCAGATCGTCGATGTTCACTCCCCCAGACTCAGGAGGAAGCGACGACAGCCCGGCAAGCTGATCAGCCGCGCAGCTGATCCGACGAACTTCAGCCTTCAGCGCATGCGCTACCTCGGGCCGACTCCCACCCGAGACCCCA
>JAPLCH010000155.1:0-668 GCA_026392325.1 Solirubrobacterales bacterium
TGCACTCCAACATCACGGGCATGAAGCAGGCCCGACCTGGAGTGCCAAGCGCAATCGCCGGTCTCGATCTTTACGCCGGAAATGACGACTCCTTCGCTGCCGCCCTTGACGCGGGTGCGGTTGGCGGAATTCTTGTAGCAAGTCACCTTGTAGGAACCCAGATGAGGCATGTTGCCGAATCTGCTGACAATCGAACTGAAAAGGACGCCCCACTGAGATCTTTCTATGACTCGCTTGGTGTTACAACCAATCCTGTCCCAATCAAAGCCGCCCTCGACCTGGCCGGTCTTCCCGGAGGCAGCCTCAGGCTGCCACTCCTGGCTGCTACAGACGCAGAACGTGCAGTAATTGCTGATGCGATGCGCCCACTGGGTCTGATCGCTTGAGCTCCATGTCAGACAAGGTCAGGGTTCTTCCACTCGGAGGAGTTGGCGAAATTGGAAAGAACATGGCCGTCGTTGAATATGACGGTCGACTGTTGATCCTCGATGCAGGATTGCGTTTTCCAGGTGGGGATCTTCCAGGCATTGACTTGATCCTTCCGGACTTTGAATACATCAAGGAGCGCTCCGACGCCATCGAAGCCGTCGTGCTCACACATGGCCATGAGGATCACATTGGGGCCCTTCCTTGGCTCTTGAGAGGCATTGGAGTTGAGTCCGTTCCGA
>JAPLCH010000155.1:733-15213 GCA_026392325.1 Solirubrobacterales bacterium
TCAAGGAGCATCGACTGGATGACTCCGCCCTGACGACCGTTGACGCCGGTGAGATTCTGGAGGCTGGGCCGTTCACCATCGAGATGATTCACCTGACCCACTCGATTCCTGACGCCCGAGCGGTTGCAGTGGGAACACCTGCCGGAACAGTGCTGTTCACCGGTGATTACAAGTTTGACCAGACTCCGGTTGCTGGAGAACCGGCAGACATGGCCAGGCTCGCTGAACTTGGGGCAGAGGGAGTACTCCTGCTTTGTGGCGATTCAACCAACGCCGACCGTCCGGGTTTCTCGCCTTCTGAAAGTCTTGTTGGTCCTGCACTGGTTGAGGTCTTCGAACGCTGCGAAGGGCGGATCATCGTCACCAGCTTCGCCTCCAACGTCCATCGTGTTCAGCAGGTTGTGGACGCGGCTGAGGTAACTGGCCGGAAGATCGCGCTTGTAGGTCGCTCAATGGTGAAGAACTCAAAGATCGCAAAGACGCTTGGTCACATTGACATTCCACCGGGAATGCTCATTCAGCCACGGGAGATCAACGACTTCAAGGATGAAGACGTGGTTGTTGTCTCGACTGGTTCTCAGGGAGAGCCGCTTTCGGCTCTGCGTCGAATGGCCCACCATGATCACCAACAGATTGAGCTGCACAGCGGGGACACAATCGTCTTCTCAGCTACTCCAGTTCCAGGCAATGAGCGTGCTGTGAACGAGACTGTTGACCGTCTCTTCCAGATTGGTTGCACTGTGATCACTGCCGATGACGCTCCGATTCACGCTTCCGGACATGGTTATTCGGAGGAGCTCAAGCTGATGCTGAACTTGACTCGTCCGAGGTACTTCATGCCAGTCCACGGTGATGCCAAGCGGTTGAGGTTGCATCGCGAGCTTGCTGAGCAGGTTGGTATTGCACCAGAGAACATTTTCGAGTCAGCTAATGGCCTGCCCCTTGATATGGATGCCTCGGGAGCGCGTTTTGGACCTGAAGAGCACTCCGGGGTTCTGCTTGTCGACGGAATGGAGTTTGGCGAGCCGTCAGATGCTGCTGTTCGGGATAGGCGGACGATCGCCGACGATGGAGTGATCGTTGTGGTTGTCGCGGTTAGTGCCCAATCGGGCGAGCTTGTCTCGGAGCCTGAAGTTGTGCTCCGTGGCATCGCAATCGGCGCTGAGAGCGACTTGGTTGTGAAGGCCGTTCGCGAGGCAGCTGCAGACGCGTGCGCTAGGGCTGCTGAGACTCGTGAGCGCGATCGGGAAGATTTGGAACGTCGAGTTCATGACGCGGTAGCTGAGAAAATCAGCAAGGCACGGCGCAGCCGTCCGCTCGTAGTACCCGTCGTAATCGAAGCTTAAAGACGCCTCTTATCTGGGCAGGCGGAGCGTAAAGCACGCTCCGCCGAGCTCAGAGTCGCCAACGCTGATTGAGCCGCCAAGCGATTCCGCTGTGCTCTTCACAATTGCGAGACCGAGGCCAGTGCTGCCCGCAGTGTCTCCTTCTGCGCGAAAGAATCGGTTGAAGATCTTCGTTCTCTCTTCCGGTGGGATACCGGTCCCGCCATCGGCGACTGTCAGAACTACTGAGCTTTCATCGCTGAGGCCTCCGATGTGGATCTTGGTCCCAGACACAGTGTGTAGCGCAGCGTTCTCAATCAGGTTCCGAAGCGCTCTGACTACCGCGTCCCGGTCAGATACGAAGACCGTCCCGTCATCCGCGGAGGTGACCGTGTGACCCGAAACTCGGGCCGAGGCATCGGTGATTGCTGACTGGATGACTTCAGCCAGCGAACACTCCTGAACCCTTGCCTCTGGGGTATCGCCCTTCGCGAGCGTCAGCAGGTCGGCAACTATCCTCGCCATCCGCCGAGCCGCGCGAAGGGAGGAGGTTGCGTCTTCTCGGATCTGCTCGGGCGCGTCCGCCTCGAGAAGCTCCAGGTTTCCGATCAAGGACGTCAGGGGTGTTCTGAGCTCGTGTGAAGCGTCTGCCACAAAGGCTTTCTGTCGCTCGAGGGAACCCTCGGTTTGCAGCCGGGCCCGGTCCACTTCTGATAGAGCGGAAGAGAGCGTCACCGCCAGCTCATGAATTTCGTCGTTGGACTGGGGGATGGGAATTTCAAGGCTGGAGTCACCAGTTGTGGCAATTCTCTGGGCGGCGCTGGTCAGGTCCGCGACAGGGCGCATGGCCTGTCGCGCCAACGCCAATCCTGCGAGCAGCGCCAGACCTGCTCCAGCCAGAACCCCAAAGAGGAGGAGGAACCACATGCGACCCACGGTTGCGTCGATGCTCCCCAGGGAACGGGAGTACTGCAGAAGCGCATAGCCCGATGGGGTCGCTCTAAGCAATCGAGTTTCGAGCTGTTCGCCCTGCAGTGTTCTCGAACCAGGGGCCGTAAGGCCCACATCCGGCGCATCGGGAGTGTCATCAATTCGATCACCGGTGTAGGAAAGGACTCGGATGTGGGCTTTCTGAGACGCGGCGTAGTCGTCAATGTTGACCCCTGAGAGCCTCCAGCCATTGCGCGTTAGACCCACCTGAAGTTCAGTCTGCAACGTCGTAGCGGCCGATGCCGTCTCCTTTCGGAAATTACCTGTGAGCCGGTCGGAGAGAAGCGAACCGATACCAAGCGCAAACACGAGAAGAATCGCTAGCGTCAAGGCTGCGGACCCGCCGGCCAGTCGCCAGCGGATGGGAAGTGTCCTGAGACGGGACACGGTCAATTCCTGATGACGTAACCCGCGCCCCGGACCGTCTGAAGGACTCGTTCCTCGCCGTTCTCTTCGAGCTTGCGCCGGAGATTGGAGACGAAGACCTCGATGGTGTTTGTTTCGGCGAATGGGGAGTATCCCCAAACCTCTTCGAGAAGCTGCTGTCTGGAGATGACTATTCCACGGTTCTGGAGCAGGAAGACGAGCATTTCAAACTCTCGGCTTGTGAGCTCAAGTGGCCGTCCATCAATTGTTCCCAACATTGTGTCGGGATCAAGGATCAGCGAGCCGGCAACGAGTGCCGCGGCTCCCTTCGGAGGACGACGTCTGAACACAGAACGCATACGAGCAAGAAGCTCCTCTCGGTTGAACGGCTTTACGACATAGTCGTCCAGCCCGGAATCGAGGCCCTCCACCTTGTCTTCGGGCTCGTCGCGGGCGGTCAAAGCGATGATCCCCGCCTCAAAGCCTCCCGAGCGCAGGGTCTGGGCAACCTTGACACCGTCAAGCTTTGGAAGCCCGAGGTCAAGTAGAACCAAGTCCGGCTTGAATGTCGCCACCTCAGTCAGAGCGAGTTCACCATCTTCTGCAATCCGGGCCTCAAGTCCAGCTCCCCTCAGGATCCTTGTGAGGACGGAAGCAATGTCTGGATCATCCTCAACAACGAGGATTCTGAGAGCACGTCCGGGGTCGGGCCAATTATCCATTGCTCAATGGTAGTCGTGGTGGGAAGGTTCCCGCCTACTTATGTCGAACGGATCTCCGATGGCCGCCAGCAGTAAAAAGAAGACAAGCGCAAAGAAGCCGGCCGCTAAGCCGCGGAAGCCTGCTGCCAAAAAGGCTCCGCCGCGGAAGAAACCAGCGACGCGCACCACCGCCAATCGAAAGCCTGTCAAGACGACGGTTCTGACTCCAGTTCAGGTTGACCTCGCAGGTGTGGGCCTCGCAGTCTTGGGTACTTTCCTCGCCGCTGTCGTTTGGGGCGGTTGGAGCGGAGGTCCCTTTGGTCAGGGACTGGATAGCGGTTTCAGGCTCATTGTCGGGTCCTTGGCGGTACTGGTTCCGATCCTGCTCATAGCCGCAGGAATACTTCTTGTCGCCCGAGAGACTGTCCCTGTCAGCACATCGGCGCGGGTGGGGATTGGCCTGTTGATCTGTGGATCCTGTCTGGCGCTGACAGCAGGCACGTTTGGTCTGGGACCGGCTTCCCCGACAGCTTCTTGGTCGAGTGCATCAATGGAAGCCCGGGGTGGGGTAATTGGTCAGGGCCTCAACTCCGCAGCGTCTGCAGCCGCCTCTTCGCTTGGCGCTCATCTTCTCGCAGTGTTTCTGCTCCTCGCCGGTTTTGTGTTGGTCTCTGGCATCCGGATATCCACCGTGTTCAGACAGGCTGCTGACAGCGCTGCAGATGCAACCAGGGCTCTTTCTGCCGCTGCGTCGCAGAGAGATTCAACACGGACTGAAAAGGCCAAGGGCAAATCCACTAAGAGTCCCGCAGAGGTTGAGCCTGAGCGGTTGCTCCCTCCTGAACCGGAACTTGACGAGCTGGTTGTTCGGGCCACTCATGTTGAGGCTGGTCCTCCACCGGAGTTGGATGAGTTGGACGACGATCTCCCAGCGTGGATTGATCCGCCTGAGCCAGAGCCAGAACCGATCTTGGAGGCCGCTGATGACGAGTCCGAGGGTATGGACCTTTCTGATGTTGACCCTGAGGATCTGACTCCCCAAGGCCGGTACCGCTCAAGTGTCGTTGACGACCCCAAGTTCAAGTGGCGTCAGCCTCCAAAGAGTCTTCTGACTCGATCTCCCAAGTTGAAGTCAACCGGCAGCGCTGAGCGAACAGAGACGGCAAAGACACTTGTTGAGTCGTTGGGGCACCACGGTGTCAAGGCGGAGATTGTCGGGACCGTCTCTGGCCCGCACATAACCCGCTACGAGCTCAAGCTGGCCCCTGGAACCAAGGTGAGCAAGGTTGCCCAGCTGAGGGATGACCTTGCATACGCACTCGCATCAACCGACATCAGAATCCTTGCTCCAATTCCAGGCAAGCAGGCTGTCGGTGTGGAGGTCCCCAATGCAGAGAGGCAGATGGTCACTCTCGGAGACGTGTGGCAGGCACCTCCAGAAGGTTGGTCTCCTCTTACTGTCTGGCTCGGAAAGGATGTTGCGGGCCGTGCGATCGGAGCCGACCTTGCCCGCATGCCACACCTTCTTGTTGCTGGCACGACCGGAGCTGGCAAGTCGGGCTGTGTAAACGCCATGCTGAGTTCGATCCTGCTGCGGGCAACTCCTAAGGAAGTTCGCCTTGTTCTTGTGGATCCGAAACAGGTTGAGCTGAATCACTACGAGAGCGTTCCTCATCTGATGACGCCTGTGATCACCAACCCCAGGCAGGCTGCAAATGCTCTCGCCAATCTCGTTCGGGAGATGGAGCAGCGTTACGCCCTGATGGCAATCTGCCGTACCAGGGGCCTGCCCGAACTCAATGCTTCGAGAGAGGCCCGTGGGGAGCCTGCTCTTCCATACATTCTCTGCGTGATTGACGAGCTCGCCGATCTCATGATGGTTGCTCCGACGGAGGTTGAGGACGCGATCATCAGGCTCGCGCAGAAGGCTCGGGCAGTTGGCATCCATCTGGTTCTGGCCACGCAGTCTCCGAGGGTGGATGTGATCACAGGAATGATCAAGGCGAATGTTCCCTCCCGGATTGCCTTCGCGGTTTCATCCCAGACTGATTCGAGGGTGATTCTCGATCAGAACGGGGCGGAGACCCTTCTCGGTCAAGGGGACATGCTGTTCGCTCCGGTAGGAACTTCCAAGCTCCAGAGGATTCAGGGCGCGTACATCGATGAGGCTCAGATCGCAGCCATCTGCGAGCACTGGAGAGCCCAGGGCGAGCCCACATTCAATGAGGATCTCCTTGAGGAAGTTGTCCAAGACAAGTCGAAGGGCGAGGGCTCAGATGAGTTTGATCCCGACGAGGATGATCTTCTCGAGTCGGCGATCACTCTTGTTGCAGAAATGCAGACTGCTTCTACCAGCATGCTCCAAAGGCGACTTCGAGTTGGTTATACGCGCGCCGGCCGCCTGATTGACATGCTCGAGCGAAGAGGTGTGATCTCGGGTTATGAGGGGTCCAAGCCTCGCCAGGTGCTCGTCACAGAAGCCGACCTTCCTCGGGTCCTTGCGCAGCTGGGCAGTGGTGAGCCAGCCCAGTCTTCACTCAAGATTGACACCGACGAGGTCTGAGCCGCTCCGAACGTCGCTAGCCTCCTCCAGATGGAGATAGGTCACACCCTCAGAGAGACCCGACTGCGGCTCGGTATCGAAATCGCAGATGTAGAAGAGAAGACCAAGATCCGGGCCAAGTTCCTTCGGGCACTCGAGAACGAGGAATGGCAGGTCATTCCGGAGGACATCTACGTGAAGAAGTTCCTCGAAACGTACGCGTCAACTCTTGGCCTTGATCCACGGCCGCTCGTTGAGCTTTACGTGATCCGCACTTCGGTGCCGGAAAGCCACTCAACGCGAAGGGGACCCCGCGGACGTGCTTCAGGCAGCAGCGACGGCTGGCGGAAACTTCTGCTTGGAGCTGCGCTTTTGGCAGCCTTGGTCGCACTTCTGCTGGTGGGTACTGGTCAGCTGTGATTCGAGCAGGGATCCTGATCACGGGAACTGAGGTTCTCACTGGAATAATCACCGACCGCAATGGGCCCTGGCTATCTGAGCAGATGCGAGCCGTTGGATTGCAACCAGCACAGATAACCGTAGTTGGCGACCGGCCCGACGACGTGTTGAACGGCCTCAAGGCCATGAGGGAACAGAATCTCGACCTGATTGTCACAAGCGGCGGACTAGGCCCTACAGCTGACGATCTGACCGCTGAGGTCGTTGGCGAGTTCCAAGGCCGCGAAATGGCCCTTGATGTGCCGCTGGAGGGACGGATACCGGCGATCCTCAAGGGATTGAGTTCACGTTGGCCCAATCTGGACATGGAATCGGTCTTGGCTGCAAACCGAAAGCAGGCGGTTGTTCCAGTCGGTTCGACAATTCTGGAGCCGGTTGGAACTGCGCCCGGCCTGATTGTGTCACCAGGCGGGGAGCAGAAGGGCCCGATTGTCATTGTGCTTCCGGGACCGCCACGTGAGCTTCAACCAATGTGGAGGACAGCCATCAAGACCGGGGCCGTGGCTGAACTTCTTTCACATGCGCCCACACTCGACCGCGAGATGATTCGAATGTTCGGAATTCCCGAATCCGAGCTTGCCGCCTCTCTCAGAAAGATTGAAGACGACGGAGTTGATCTTTCACGTTTGGAAGTGACCACATGCCTCAGACGGGGGGAGATCGAGATTGCAACGACATTTGAGTCGGGTGACCGGAGGGTCTACGCGTCATTTTTGGAGGCAATCGAGCAAATACATGGGCCGCTGATCTTCTCCCGTAGCGAGGCCACCATCGACGACGTTGTTTCAGAACTCCTTGAGGGCAAAACCATTGCAACCGCCGAGTCCTGCACCGGGGGGTTGCTTTCCGGACGGCTGGCCGACAAACCGGGAGCATCTGCCTATCTTCTTGGCGGAGTCGTCAGCTACGCAAACGACGTAAAGACAGAGGCGCTTGGTGTAGACGCGGACCTGCTCTCGGAGAACGGGGCTGTGTCGGAGCCAGTTGCTCGAGCTATGGCTTCAGGCGTCCTCTCAAAGCTTGGGTCAGATCTTGGCGTATCCGTCACTGGCATTGCCGGCCCTGGTGGGGGAACTGAGGAGAAGCCTGTCGGTTCTGTCTGGTTTGCAGTCACGGACGGCTCCGACTGGCTGGTTAGGGATCTTGTTATTCCCGGGGGTCGAGCTGACGTTCGCGACAGGTCCACAACAGTCGCGCTGCATCTGATTCGACGTTTTCTGCTGGGCGAGCACGACGACCCAGCTAGTTGAGTGCTGAACGGGTCTGTTTTGCGGCAGATTCCCGCTGTTCTCTGACTAATTGAGGCCTACAGTCTGAGCTGATTCCGTCCGCGGGGCAGCCTATCTTGGGTATCGCTCGGCACCGGTCGGGAATGAATGGCGCAGTGCGCCGAGAGGAGCTACCAATGGCAGCGAAGGACGATGAGAAGGCAGCAAAGGCCAAGGATGCAGCTCTGCAAGGCGCTCTCGCACAGATCGAGCGTCAGTTCGGCAAGGGCACAGTTATGCGCATGGGCGATGAAGGAGCCCAAGTCCGCGTCGACGCAATCCCCACCGGCGCACTCTCGCTCGACATCGCCCTCGGCGTTGGCGGCGTGCCACGCGGCCGTGTAGTTGAAATCTTTGGGCCTGAGTCTTCGGGCAAGACCACTTTGGTCTACCACATCATCGCCGAGTGTCAGAAGCTGGGGGGCATCTGCGCCTTCATTGACGCCGAACACGCCATGGATCCGCTCTACGCCAAGGAAATTGGTGTTGACATTGATGAGCTGCTCGTCTCGCAGCCCGATCACGGTGAACAAGCCCTTGAAGTGGCAGACATGCTGGTCCGCTCAGGTGCGGTCGACCTTGTGGCCGTCGACTCAGTAGCAGCGCTCACTCCAAGAGCGGAGCTCGAAGGAGCGATGGGCGACCAAACAGTCGGACTGCAGGCACGAATGATGACTTGCTGGCAACCTCAACCGCACCCAGACTCTCTGCATCTTCACCAACCAGATCAGAGAGAAGATTGGGGTCATGTTCGGAAGCCCGGAGACCCAGCCTGGTGGCCGTGCGTTGAAGTTCTACTCCTCACAGCGTCTCGATATCCGTCGGATAGAAACGCTGAAGGACGGAACCGAGGCAGTTGGCAACCGTGTTCGGGTGAAGGTAGTCAAGAACAAGGTTGCATCACCGTTCCGTGTTGCAGAGTTCGACATCGATTTCGGTCGCGGCATTTCCACGTCAGGGTGTCTCGTAGACCTTGGAGTGGAACATGATGTTGTGACGAAGAGCGGAGCATTCTTCTCTTATGGAGAGATCCGGCTTGGGCAGGGAAGGGCCAACTCCAAGGCATTCCTCGATGACAACCCTGAGATTGCAAATGAAATCCAGGAAAAGGTTTACGACGCGGTGGGAATCGATCGATCGCTGGTAAAGAAGATTGAGCGCACACTCCCTCCCGAGGCTGAGCCGGTTCCAGAAGAACAGGCGGCGTGAGCGGGGAGAAATCCTTCGAGGAACTGGTAGAGCTCGCGGTCGGCCGTGGGCTCCGCTTCCTTGGTTTCCGAGGTCGTACTGAGATTGAGACACACAATCGTCTGATCCAACGGGGCTTCGCCGAAGATGTCGTTGATTCAGCGATTGCTCGTCTCATGGAGATGGGGTACCTAAACGACGCTGAATTCTGCGTCAATTTCACCGATGACCGGCGCAGACTTGACTCATGGGGCAACGATCGGATCAGGCGGCGTCTACGCGATCTGGGGGCGCCAGCGCATCTTGTCGATGCCGCGCTTGAATCGGATGACACGGCCGGTGAGCTCCAGAGAGCAATCGAGCTGTTGGACCGGAGGCTCGATGGGCCAGCTGATGCCGCGAAGGAGCGGCAGAAGGCGATGGGACTTTTGATCCGGCGCGGCTACTCGTCAGAGCTCGCTTCGAACGCCATCCGAGCACACTCGCGCGCATCACATTCAGACTGACTGCGCCCGAGGGGACACCGGGCCTTCCTGACGGGACGTCTAGGATCGGGACATGAGTATCTCCGCTCCTGCAAAGGCCTACCATCTGACCACCTTCGGCTGTCAGATGAACCAGCACGATTCTGAACGAATGCAAGGAATGCTCGAGTCTCTCGGGTGGGCTGCGACAGAGTCGCAGGGCGACGCGGATCTGATCCTTTTCAACACCTGCTCAATCCGTGAGAAGGCTGACGAAAAGCTGATTCAGTACCTCTATGAGGCCCGCATGGTCAAGCGCCAGCGGCCTGAGACAATCATCGGGGTCGGTGGGTGCTGGGCCCAGTCTGTTACAGAAGAAGTGTTCCGGAGGTTCCCCTTTGTGGATGTGGCCTTCGGACCAGGGCAGGTAGACAAGCTGGCTGAGTTTCTCAACAGCGATTCCCTGTCAGCGCAGGGCTACTTCGAGTTTGAGGGATTCACGGGCCACCTTCCGCAACGGAAAGAAAAGACGCACAGCGCCTGGGTTCAGATCAGCGTCGGCTGCAACTGCAACTGCTCGTACTGCATTGTCCCCTCCACACGGGGAAGAGAGGCCAGCCGACCGAGTGAGGAGCTGGTGACCGAGGTCAGCGAGCTCGTAGCCGCTGGAGTGAAGGAGGTAACGCTCCTCGGGCAGAATGTGAACTCATACGGGAGAGATCTCCAAGATGGGGGGAAGACAACCTTCAGTGGGCTCCTACGCGAGCTCGACTCGATAGATGGTCTGCGCCGTCTTCGCTATACGTCCCCTCACCCAAAGGACATGAAGGAGGATGTGGTGCTTGCGCACGCCGAACTCGAGTCGGTATGTGCCCACATACATCTGCCGCTTCAGGCTGGTTCCACATCAGTTCTTAAAGCAATGCGACGCACGTACACGCGAGAGAGATACTTGGACCGTGTGGACATGATCCGCGCATCGCTCCCAGATGTTTCAATTACCACCGACATCATCGTCGGCTTTCCCGGCGAGACCGAGGCCGACTTTGAGGAGACCATCGAAGTCGTGGAGACGGTTGGGTTTGATGGGGCCTTCACATTCATCTTCTCACCGCGTAGGGGAACCCTTGCGGCCTCGCTTCCCGACTCAGTCCCTCACGAGGAAAAGGTCGCACGGATGCAGCGACTGCTTCCGGTCGTCCAGAGATGCGCGCTTGAGCGTGCACAGCGCTTCGTTGGTCGTGAGATGGAAGTGCTGGTAGAAGGCACTTCGCGCACGGATGATGCCCGTCTGAGGGGAAGAACCAGCGGGAGCAAAGTTGTGAACTTCGACGGACTTGCCAAGCCAGGTGACCTCGTGACAGTCCTCATCGAGGAGGAATCAAGCCTGACACTCGGCGGCACCCAGGTGCTCGCCGAGATCAGCCGCTAGCGCTTGTGTCGTTGCTGCTCCGCCATGTGATCTGAGAGCTTTCGACCGCCAGCCTTGGAAGTTGCCCGTGCGTAAAGAGCGGGCGAGATCTGAGCCATGGCAGCTCCAAGCCTGAGTGCAATCGGAGCAACATCAACCTCGGCAAGGTTCTTTTCTACAGCGCGCAAAGTTGCAGCAGCAACCTTCTCAGGGGTAACCGTTCCAAAGCCAGTCGGAAGCTTCGCTCCAGTGTCAGCAAACATTCCAGCGTCGCTTACAAACCCAGGGCAGATGACGGATACGCCAACACCGCGTGGTGCCAAGTCCTGTCGCATCGCAAGGGACGCACCCCGGACACCGAACTTGGTGGCCGAATAGAGAGTCGTTCCGGCCGAGGCTGCCTTGCCGGAAAGGGAAGAGATAAAGACAATGTGGCCGCTCCCTCTGGAAGCCATGGACTCCGCGAGGAGGCGTGCCAAAACAATCTGTGCACGAAGGTTGACCTCAATTGCCCTGTCTATCTGAGCGACGTCGTACTCGAGGATGTCTCCTGATGCTGGGAGAGCCGCGTTCAGAATGGCAATGTCAACGTCTGCCGCGCTGTGAGCAAGTTCAGCGACCTGGCCTCGGTCCTCCATATCTGCTGCGATTGTCTCGGCTCCTAGATCAGCAGCCAAATCAGTCAGCTGATCTAGCCGTCTGGCCGAAAGAACGAGTGGGGAGGCTGTCGGGGCAAATGCGAGGGCAAGGGATTTTCCAAGGCCTCCTGCAGCGCCAGTGATCAAGGTCTTTCGATTGAGTGTGCTCATGGGTTGAGAGCGTGACAGGATCAGGCTATGTCTGCAACGCCACTATTGGCAATTTTTGGGCCTACCTCGGTTGGCAAGACTGAGATAGCCATTGAGATCAGCGATCAACTCGTTGAAGCCGGTGTTATTGCAGCGGCGGTCAGCGCGGATGCCTATGCGGTGTACAGCGAAATCCCGATCATCACCGGAGCCCCAACTCTGAGTCAACAAGAGCGTCTGGCCACCTCATGCGTCGGCATCAGGTCCGTAACTGAAAGCTTCAGCGTTGGAAGCTTCTCTACTCATGCTCACTCAGAGGTTGATCGGATCAGAACCGCAGGAGAAGTTCCGATCGTCGTGGGGGGAACGGGGCTCTATCTTCGGGCTGCAGTCTCCGTTCTGGATCTCCTCCCACCAGTTGACCCTGCGATAAGAGAACGGCTGATGCTCGAACTGGCTGAGCGCGGACCGGCCCAGTTGCACCAGAGACTGAGCGTTCTGGCTCCGCTGAAAGCAGAAGGGATTAGCCAGGGAGACTCTCAGCGAATAGTTCGCGCCCTAGAGCTTCTGGAAGCTGGAGTAGAGCCAACCGAAAGGCCTGCAGCCGGGCTCTGGAGCACCCCGCCTCGAATTCCAACTGTCGCCGTTGGCCTGACGATGGACCGGGAAACGCAGAGAGGTCTGATCAGCGACCGAATTGACTCAATGTTGGAGCTTGGAGCCGAGCAGGAGGTTGCTCAGGCATGGGAGCTTGGTCCATCATCAACGGCATCAGCAGCGATCGGAATGCGCGAGTTGCGCGACGGAGATGTAGACCGCATGCGTTTCAGAACCTGGCAACTGGCGAAGCGCCAGATGACCTGGCTTAGGCGCCTTGACGATGTTGTCCTGATTGATGTGACAGGCAGAAGCTCGGGTGATGTCGCCTCAGAAGTGATTGCAATCTATGACGGTGCTCGCTCCGCCTAAACTCCCCTTATGAGATTTGAAAAGTGGCAGGCGCTTGGCAATGACTATCTGATCGTGGAGGAAGCGGAGCTTCCGTGGGCACTGACCCCAGCGAGGGTGCGAGGCCTCTGTCACCCCAACTTTGGACCCGGCGGCGACGGCGTTCTCCTCCTCTCACGGACTGATGCCCCGCATGTAGCTCACCTGAGGATCTTCAACCCGGACGGCTCCGAAGCTGAGCTGTCTGGCAATGGTGCCCGTGAGGCCGCCATGTACCTTCACGCGCGAGGTTGGACAGCCGACTCCCAATTCTCAATGATCACAGCGGCAGGGACGGTTCACCCCGTAATTCTGGACTCACGCAACTGTCGAATGGGGATTGGGACTGCATCTCTATTCGGACCCGATTTTCCCGACGGGCCCGCAGACGGGTCCGGAACCGTCTTAGTCGGATCCGAAAGGCGGGCCTTTCAATTTGTCCATGTTGGCAATCCGCAGGTTGCCATTCACTTTGACTCGGTTGAGGAAGTGGATGCTCTTGATCTCCCTCATGTCGGGCCGTCGATTCAGGCTGACCCGAGGTTTCCAAACCGCACGAATGTCTCATTTTGGGCACACGACGCTGATGGAATCCGCGCCCGCATCTTCGAGAGAGGAGTGGGAGAGACGATGTCATCAGGGACCGGCTCGGCTGGCGCAGCAGTGGCCGCTGTGATCGGAGGCCTGTCAAGTCCCGTGAACGTGAGTTTGGACGGGGGAGACCTCATCGTGACGGTTGACTCCAACCTGGGTCTGGAGCTGACTGGCTGGGCGATTCCTGTCTACGCTGCAACACTCGCCCCTGAAACCGTAGAGGACCTCACATGAAATCAAGCAGCCGTCTTAAACTTATTCCGCCCTATCTATTCGCAGCGCTAGAAAGCTGCTGGCATTGACGTGATCTCACTTGGGATTGGCGACCCAGACACCCCTACTTTTGCCTCTGTCATTGAGGCGGGCCAGGCCGCGTTGGCAGATCCAAGCACGCACCAGTACCCGTCCAATCGTGGACGGATTGAGTTTCGGCAGGCTGTAACAGACTTTTACGGCCGGCGCTTTGGTGTGACGCTGGATCCAGAGACTCAAGTGATGCCGGCAATTGGGGCGAAAGAATGCATCTTCAACCTCTCGCTTGCCTTCCTCGATGAAGAGGGAGTTGCCTTGGCAGCTGACCCTGGTTACCCCGTTTACACGGCGGGCCCAGCGCTGGCGGGCGCATCCGCCCACCTGATGCCCTTGGTTCCGGCACTTGGCTTCACTCCCGACCTTGACGCGATCGATCCTCAGGTGCTTGCCAAGGCGCGCTTGATGTTCATCAACTATCCGAACAACCCAACGGGCGCAATTGCCCCTGAAGGATTCTTCGAGAAGGTTGTGGCTTTCGCGAACAAGCACGACATTCTTGTCGTCCATGACAGCGCGTATAGCGAAACCACCTATGACGGATATGTGGCCCCAAGCTTTCTCGCCACACCTGGAGCAATGGAAGTTGGAGTCGAAGTCTTCTCCCTGTCCAAGGGATGGAACATGACGGGCTGGCGTTGTGCGGCGATTGTCGGGAACGCTGAGGCGATTGCCACATATTGGAAGCTCAAGAGCAATGTTGACAGCGGGCTCTTCGAGGCTGTGCAGCTGGCCGGGGCACGAGCGCTGCAGCCGGATGTAGCTGCCGAAGTCGACGCAATGTGTGCGATTTATCAGCGCCGTCGCGATCTGGTCTGCTCCGCACTAGCCGAAGCTGGCGTTGAAGTAACCGCTCCGAAAGCAACTATCTACGTCTGGGCGCCCATTCCAGAAGGCTTTGAGACTGCTGCTGAATATTGCGAATATGTTCTGGAGGAAGCCGCAGTTGTGATTTCTCCAGGAGGAGCTTACGGGCCAAACGGGGAAGGCTTCTTTCGCATCAGCCTCACCACCCCGGATGACCGCTTGACCGAAGCAGTAGCGCGTCTTTCAGCCCTTAGGGGCCGCTGATGAACCGCATCAAGGGG